>NZ_MULM01000070.1:0-14970 GCF_002029345.1 Pseudomonas sp. VI4.1 | reverse complement strand
ATAGGAACGGCGTTGTGGCTGCATGAAAGACCCTCTTAAAAGGCTAGAAGTGGTGTCCACTTAAATTGAGGTGGACACCATCGCCTTTGGCGGTGGGGTCAGGAAGGTGTGTTTGCTGGCCGGTTACGTATGGCATGCCAACTAACCCAACCATTTTCTGCGGGATCTTCGAAACAGCGTCGAGCTACCTATTTCGATAGTGGTGGCACAGTCAAAACCGTGCCACAAAGCCCGGCCGTGCCAGCGCCACCACTGAAAATTAATTGTGGTCCAGCGACGCATCCCATCGTTTGCATCGCGATAGCGATAGCGATAGCGATAGCGATAGCGATAGCGATAGCGATAGTCAGCCAAGGGGATACTTTTCCGAGCTGGCCGAGTACGGCATCCGGATTGCTCAAGCCCCGCTTTTGCGTGACCGCCTTGAGGACTTCAGCCAACAGGATCGCAATGGCGCCCTCCCACTGCGCATCAATACCCATGCCAGGCTTGCTCAATTGACTTCGTGTCCACCTGACATAACCGACTAGAATAGCCCTAGGACATCAAATGGCTTATAGACGATCCTTGAAGAAGACGCCGTCAGTGAGCCGTAGGATGTTTGGCATCCTTTCGAGGGTCTGGCATGGTGGTCGAGCAGTGCTTGCACCGCCGATCGTTTCCGGCGTAGTGAACCCAGTTCGGCCTTTTTTGCGGTAACGCTAAATAACCGACGGTGCCTGCCGATAGTCAAGACAATGCCCCGACGCCGGGGATTTTTGAACAAGTAGTCGTGGGTTAAAGGTTATGAAAGAGATCTATCTCCTGATCGAGCATGGTATGGATCAAGGCGAGGTTTATGTACTTGGCTGGTTCGACAACAAAAAGCTGGCTGACGAAGTGGCCGAGGAGAAGGAGTGGGAGGCGTACCGCGCAAGCTTAAAAGCGGAGCATCATTGGTCAACTCAAAAACCTGTGGCTCCAGACCAAACGAAATATCGTCGGTTCTGGATCAAAGAAATTTCCAAATTTGATCGAGCTCCAATTCCTAGGTCATCCGCAGTCCATTGACGATCAGACCAGGCTTATCAGGCTAACGGAACTACACCAGCACCGCCGCATGCTGGTGACCAATATAAGCCTGGCGTCCGCATCAGGTGTGATCTGCCAAATCATTGGCTACTGGTCAGATCACACTCCGACGCAGCTTCCTGTGAGGGGGAACTGGTAGTAGTGACGTCTGCCTCATAACTTTGGTGGAAATATTTTTGAATGAAGGCAGTCAGTTAGTCATCACCGGGCGTTGTAACAAGTCCTTTGCCTGATTAGACTGCGCCGCAAATATGGATGACCACAAATCAAGGACCCACATGATCAAGAAATGCCTGTTCCCAGCAGCCGGTTACGGCACTCGCTTCCTCCCAGCGACCAAAGCCATGCCCAAAGAAATGCTGCCGGTGGTGAACAAGCCACTGATCCAGTACGGCGTAGAAGAAGCACTGGACGCCGGGTTGACTGAAATCTCCATCGTCACCGGTCGCGGCAAACGCGCCCTGGAAGATCACTTCGACATCAGCTACGAGCTGGAACACCAGATCGAGGGCACCGACAAGGAAAAATACCTGGTCGGCATCCGCAAGCTGCTCGACAACTGCTCGTTCTCCTACACGCGCCAGACCGAAATGAAAGGCCTGGGCCACGCGATCCTGACCGGCCGCCCACTGATCGGCGACGAAGCTTTCGCCGTGGTCCTGGCGGATGACTTGTGCGTTAACCTCGAAGGCGACGGCGTACTGACCCAGATGGTCAAGCTGTACAAGCAGTTCCGCTGCTCGATCGTCGCCATCCAGGAAGTCGATCCGCAGGAAACCCACAAGTACGGGGTGATCGCCGGCGAAATGATCCGCGACGACATCTACCGCGTGCACAGCATGGTCGAGAAGCCAAAGCCGGAAGACGCACCGTCGAACCTGGCGATCATCGGTCGCTACATCCTGACCCCGGACATCTTCGACCTGCTCGAAGATACCGAACCAGGCAAGGGCGGCGAAATCCAGATCACCGACGCCCTGATGAAGCAGGCGCAAAACGGTTGCGTGATGGCCTACAAGTTCAAGGGCAAGCGTTTCGACTGCGGCGGTGCCGAAGGCTACATCGACGCTACCAACTTCTGCTTCGAGAACTTCTATAAGACGGGCAAGGCTTACTGATAGCCTGAGCTGCTTGTATTGAAAAGCCACCTTCGCAGGTGGCTTTTTTATTTGCAGAGTAGAAGCGCTTCGATTGCCTGCCGGCTGGTGGGTTGCATCATCGCTATTTGGCGAACCTTCCTACCGGAACCTCCTCCTTTTCTGACTTCTTTACTTTTTGATCCCCCGCAAAGTCGTGTGCGCTGTATTCGTTGACGGAAAGGCTCAGAGAGCGAAGGCAGTCCTACAGTCGATCATCTTCTGGGACGTAGTCGTCGGAGATTTCCTTCAAGTTTTAGCGGTTTGCATGAACTGGTGCGGAGTGGGTTCCATGGGTAGTCTTTCGTTGTCGCCGCGAATGCGGTGGCAGGGTGTAGGAACCCTTGGAAATACATCGCGCACCGGCGCTGTCGTTTGATTTCGACACTTGATTCGTGTCTATAAATCGTCGCGGCGGCCGTGCGCGGGGCACGTTTCGACGTGGCTGAGTTTGATGGGTCCTCAGTTTCCTACTCCCGCGTACGGCTGCCACCCTACCCTTCAGGAAAAGTCGTTGGCAGCTGAACTCACACTCCAAGGCCCCTAAAAAAATGACATCAAGTACTCCCGACTCACCCTACATAAAACCAACCCCCCACCCCGAAAATCGCTTCAAGGCGCTCACCAATAATTGCAGCGACATGCCCACCCTCTTCGTCGATACCCAGGCGCCACTGGATGTGCTGGTCGACGCGGCCAACCATCGAATTCAGGCCGTGACCCAGGTGCTGGAAAACCTGTCCATGCGCGGTTCGATCGAGTGCGACTCTTTCATTCTCAGTGACTTTGCCTTGCTCTGCGCCGTTCCGTTGCGGGATGGCTGTGATGTGCTGGAGGTGATTGGGCGGCGGTTGCGGCCGCAGGCTTCGGGGGGTGTTTAGGGGTGGATGAAAAATAAAAACTCAACAATTCCGTGACCGCGCCGACATCCTGTCAAAGCCTCACGGACTGACTATAGCCATGCGTAACAACCAGCCTATTACTCAACGCGAACGGACCTTCCCGGCTCAGCAACGGTTGATTTCCACCACCGATGCCAAGGGCGTGATTACCTACTGCAACGACGCCTTCGTCGAGATCAGCGGGTTTACTCGTGAGGAGCTGATCCATGCGCCGCATAATCAGGTGCGTCACCCCGACGTCCCTTCTGCGGTGTTCGCACATATGTGGGGCACGCTGAAGCAAGGCTTGCCCTGGATGGGCATTGTCAAGAATCGCTGCAAGAGCGGTGACCATTACTGGGTCAACGCTTATGTCACGCCGGTGTTCGACGGCCAGCAGGTGGTCGGTTACGAGTCGGTGCGGGTCAAGCCCACGGCTGAGCAGATTCAACGTGCCGAAGCCCTTTACCAGCGCCTCAACCAGGGCAAGTCCGCCGTGCCTTCCATGGATAAGTGGCTGCCGGTGCTGCAGGATTGGTTGCCGTTCATTCTGGTCAGCCAGCTGAGTTTCCTGATCGGGGCGTCGCTGAATTCGCAATGGGGCTTTGCCCTTGCCGCCGGGTTGTCGGTGCCGCTGGGCCTGCTGGGGTTGCGTTGGCAGCAGCGCGGGCTCAAGCGTTTGTTGCGCCTGGCCGAGCAGACCACGTCGGACCCGTTGATTGCGCAGATGTACACCGACAGTCGCGGCGCACAGGCGCGGCTGGAGATGTCGATTCTGAGTCAGGAAGCTCGTCTGAAAACCTGCCTGACTCGTCTGCAGGACACCGCCGAGCACCTGAGCGCGCAAGCGAAGCAGTCCGACACCCTGGCGCACAACAGCTCCACCGGCCTGGAACGCCAGCGCGTCGAGACCGAGCAAGTGGCGACGGCGGTCAACCAGATGGCGGCAACGACTCAGGAAGTTGCCAGCCATGTGCAGCGCACGGCGGATGCAACTCAGGAAGCCAATCGCCTGACCGGTCGCGGTCGGGATATCGCCGGGGAAACCCGCGAAGCCATTCAGCGTTTGTCGACGGTGGTCGGTGAGACTGGATTGACCGTGACTCAGCTGGCCAAGGACAGTAACGAAATTGGCGGCGTGGTGGATGTGATCAAGGGCATTGCCGACCAGACCAACCTGCTGGCGTTGAACGCGGCTATTGAAGCGGCGCGTGCCGGTGAGATGGGTCGCGGGTTTGCGGTGGTGGCCGATGAAGTGCGGCAACTGGCGCAACGTACCAGTGAGTCCACTGGGCAGATTCATGCGCTGATTGCCAAGCTGCAGCACACCGCCAGTACCGCGGTGCAAACCATGGAGGCCGGGCATCGTCAGGCCGAGGAAGGTGTGGCGCGGGTGCTGGAAGCGGATCAGGCGCTGGTGGGGATCAGTGAGGCGGTGGCCCACATCACTGATATGACCACGCAGATTGCGGCGGCGACTGAAGAGCAAAGTGCGGTGGCTGAAGAGATCAGCCGTAACATCAGTAACATCTCGCATTTGGCGGATCAGACTTCGGTGCAGGCGCAGCACTCGGCGTTGTTGAGTGAAGAGCTGACGAAGACGGCGAATACCCAGTATTCGTTGGTGGAGCGGTTTAATCGCTGATGGCTGTTCCAAGGTAAACAACCGGGCGCTGATGCGCCCGGGTTTGTTTTTGAGGTGTCTACTCACCTTTTCGGGCTGCCAAATACTCTGGCCAGGGAGCTCGCCTGTGGTAAAGGGGGCTTGCCCCCTGTAGGAGCTGGCTTGCCAGCGAAGAGGCCAGCACATTCAACATTGATGTCGACTGACCTGACGCCTTCGCTGGCAAGCCAGCTCCTACAGGGGGCGTATGGCGGTCAGTGAATACCGGGGCGACGCAGGTTGGTGGATACCTGGGGTGTGAGGTGTTGAAAGACCTGCGCCCCTTGACGTAAACGTCAACCTGCCATTAGCTTAGCGCCATGACCTTTTTCGAGCGCTTCCATGAGCAGCCAGACCTATAGCATTTCCGACCTCGCCCGCGAGCTCGACATCACCACCCGGGCCATTCGCTTTTATGAAGAGCAAGGGCTGCTCAGCCCTGAGCGGCGTGGGCAGGAGCGCATCTATTCGCCGCGGGACAAGGTCAGCCTGAAGTTGATTTTGCGGGGCAAGCGTATTGGTTTTTCACTGGCGGAATGCCGTGAGTTGATTGAGCTTTACGATCCTACCGGCGGCAATCAGAAACAGTTGCAGACCATGCTGAACAAAATCGCCGAGCGTCGGGAGCAGCTTGAGCAGCAGATGCTGGATATCGAGCAGATGAAGCTGGAGTTGGATACGGCTCAGGAGCGCTGCAGTCAGGCGTTGGAGCAGACGATCAAGAGTCAGCAGGCGGTTCAGTAGGTCAATGCATTCCACTGTAGGAGCGAGCTTGCTCGCGATGGACGTCAGGGCGCCGCGTTTATCCAGGTGGCACCCGTTATCGTTAACGTCCATCGCGAGCAAGCTCGCTCCTACAGGGGTTATCTCAGTATTCAGATCATTCAGCACAGGTCGATTCCCATGTCCCTACCTACTCACGTACGCCTGGTCGAAGTCGGCCCTCGCGACGGTCTGCAGAACGAAGCCCAACCCATCAGTGTCGCGGACAAGGTGCGGTTGGTCGATGCGCTGACCGCTGCTGGCTTGGGTTATATCGAGGTCGGCAGTTTTGTCTCGCCCAAATGGGTGCCGCAGATGGCCGGTTCCGCCGAGGTGTTTGCGCAGATCCAGCGCAAGCCCGGGGTGACGTATGCCGCGCTCGCGCCCAATCTTCGCGGGTTTGAGGATGCGGTGGCTGCCGGGGTCAAGGAGGTGGCGGTGTTTGCCGCGGCGTCCGAGGCGTTTTCCCAGCGCAATATCAATTGCTCGATCAGTGAAAGCCTGGCGCGTTTCGTGCCGATCATGGAGGCGGCGAAGCAGCACGGGGTGAGTGTGCGGGGTTATGTGTCCTGTGTGCTGGGTTGCCCTTATGAGGGTAACGTCGCGCCGGAGCAAGTGGCGCGGGTCGCGCGCGAGCTTTATGCCATGGGCTGCTATGAAGTGTCCCTGGGCGACACCATCGGCACCGGGACGGCCGGGGCTACCCGCAAGCTGATTGAGGTGGTCGCGGCCGATGTGCCGCGGGAGAAACTCGCCGGGCACTTCCACGACACCTATGGCCAGGCCATGGCCAATATCTACGCCAGTCTGCTGGAGGGGGTCGCGGTGTTCGACAGTTCGATCGCCGGCCTCGGCGGCTGCCCTTATGCCAAGGGCGCCAGCGGTAACGTGGCCACCGAGGACGTGGTGTACCTGCTCAATGGCCTGGGCATCGACAGCGGTATCGACCTTGAGGCCTTGATTGTGGCTGGCCAGCAGATCAGCACGGTGCTGGGACGCGCCAGCGGTTCGCGCGTGGCCAGGGCACGTAGCGCGCAGTGAGTGGGCGGATGTGTCGGGGTGTTACCGCAACGTCCGAATGTGGGGGACAAACGAGTAACACGGAAACAAATCGGTGAATTTTGGTGGTGGGGAAAATCCTGAAAAATCTCAACTGCTTGATTTTAAAGGGTTTTCAAAAGTTGGCACGGCTCCTGCTTTCTCTATGGCATAACAAGAACAAAAAAAATGTTCCAACCCTAATAAAAATAAGACGTAACGACTCTGACATAACAAAAACAACACGGCAGAGACGCAGCTAACAGATTTTTTTGGAGAGGATGTGCTTTTCAGGGTGCTTTTCGGAGTGACCCGCAACCGGGCAGAGAATAATAAAACTACCTTCAGGTAGCTCCCGAACTGGTTGGATCGCTTGGCGAGAAAGTAGATCAGCGCTCAAAAAAATACGTTTGCTCTTGATCCCGGATGGGGGTCGATAAAAACAGCGGTAAAGGGTCACGGTTGCTAAAAACAAAAACAGACCGCCCCTCAATAATAAAAAAAGAGCACGTAACGACAAAATTAAAGGGGAGCTTCGGCTCCCCTTTGTGCTTTCTGCGGTTTGTGATTTTCCCCTCTCTCCCTCTCCCTCTCCCTCTCCCTCTCCCTCTCCCTCTGTAGGAGCGAGCTTGCTCGCGATGGACTTCAGCGCACCGCGTTTATCCAGGCAGCACTCGTTATCGTTAACGTCCTTCGCGAGCAAGCTCGCTCCTACAGTCACTGAATCCTGGGATAGCCTGTAGGAGCCGGCTTGCTGGCGAAAGCGGAGTGTCAGTCAGCATCAATGTTGGCTGTGACGACGCCTTCGCTGGCAAGCCAGCGCCTACAGGGGTGGTGGGGTCAGGTTTTGTTGATGCGCAGTTCTTCGATGCTGATTTCACGCATGCGGAATTTCTGGATCTTGCCGGTCACGGTCATTGGGAACTCTTCGACGAATTTGAAGTGACGCGGCGTCTTGAAGTGGGCGATGCGTTCTTTGCACCAGGCTTGCAGTTCTTGCTCGGTGGCGCTGTGGCCGGGGTGGAATTTGATCCAGGCGACGATTTCTTCGCCGTAGCGCGAGCACGGGATGCCGATCACTTGCACGTCGGCCACGGCCGGGTGGGTGAAGAAGAATTCTTCCAG
Organism: Pseudomonas sp. VI4.1; assembly: GCF_002029345.1. Lineage (NCBI taxonomy): Bacteria > Pseudomonadati > Pseudomonadota > Gammaproteobacteria > Pseudomonadales > Pseudomonadaceae > Pseudomonas > Pseudomonas sp. VI4.1. The sequence continues at coordinate 7,294 of NZ_MULM01000070.1, read as the reverse complement.
CTCCCGTGGGTAAATGTTTTCACCGCCGCGGATGATCATGTCCTTGTTGCGTCCGGCGATGTTCACGTAACCCTCGTCGTTCATGCTCGCCAAGTCGCCGGTGTGCATCCAGCCGGCCTGGTCGATGGCTTCGGCGGTGCCTTGCGGGTTGTTCCAGTAGCCGAGCATTACGCTGTAGCCGCGGGTGCACAGTTCGCCGATGGTGCCGCGGGGCACCAGGTTGCCGGCCTCGTCGATGATTTTGCTTTCCAGTTGCGGCTGGGTGCGGCCGACGGTGGTGACGCGCAGCTCGAGGTCGTCCGAGGGGCCGGTCTGCAGCGATACCGGGCTGGTTTCGGTCATGCCGTAGGCGATCTGTACTTCGCTCATGTGCATGTCGCTGATGACCCGGCGCATCACTTCGATCGGGCAAGTGGCCCCGGCCATGATCCCGGTGCGCAGGCTCGACAGGTCGAATTCGGCGCGCTGGGGTTGGTCGAGCATGGCGATGAACATGGTCGGGACGCCGTAGAGCGCGGTGGCCTGTTCTTCGGCGACGGTGGTCAGGGTCAGCAGCGGATCGAAGGCGTCGTTGGGGTAGATCATGGTGCTGCCATGGGTCATGCAGCCGAGGTTGCCCATGACCATGCCGAAGCAGTGGTACAGCGGCACCGGGATCACCAGGCGATCATTGGCGGTCAGGCCGAGGCTTTCGCCGACCATGTAGCCGTTGTTGAGAATGTTGTAGTGGCTGAGGGTCGCGCCCTTGGGGAAGCCGGTGGTGCCGGAGGTGTACTGGATGTTCACCGCCTGGTCGAAATGCAGGCTGTCCTGGCGTTCGTGCAGTTGCTCGGCGGACACGCTGCCGGCCAGATCGGTCAGCCGCGACCAGGGCAGGAAACCCGCGGGCGGCTGGGCATCGAGGCTGATCACCCCGCGCAGGTCCGGCAGGCGTTCGCTGTGCACTTGGCCGGTGGCGTGCTGCGCCAGTTCCGGCACCAGGCCCTGGACCATCGCGTGATAGTCGGAGGTCTTGAAGGCGCCGGCGCAGACCAGCCATTGGCAGCCGGCTTGCTTCAAGACGTATTCCAGTTCGGAGCTGCGGTACGCCGGGTTGATGTTGACCAGGATCACGCCGATTTTCGCGCTGGCGAACTGGCTGATGCACCATTGAGCGCAATTGGGGGCCCAGATGCCCAGGCGATCACCGGTCTGCAGGCCCAGGGCCAATAGCGCCCTGGCGTGCAGGTCCACGGCGTCGGCCAGTTGCTGCCAGGTGTAGCGCAGTTGTTGGTGGCGCACGACCAGCGCCTCCCCGGTCGGGTACTGCGCGACGGTGTTGTCGAACGCCTGGCCGATGGTCATCGCCAGCAAGGCTTTGTCCTGGGAACCGCGGGTGTAGCTGCGCTGCGGGCTTGCAGTGGGTTGATCCATGACGACCCCTATTGTGTTTATTAATGGGTTGGCTACGGTTCGCTGTGGGGGCGGGTTTGTTTGTGAAGAGGTCGGCATGTTCAACATTGATGTTGACTGGTCTGACGTCTTCGCTGGCAAGCCAGCTCCTACAGGGGTTCAGCTGCGGACGGTCCCTTGTAGGAGCTGGCTTGCCAGCGAAGAGGCCGGCAAATTCGACATTGATGTTGACTGGTCCGACGTCTTCGCTGGCAAGCCAGCTCCTACAGGTGGTCCGTGGTTACATCTTGAACTGGCTCTAATGTCGCTCAAGTTGACGTTAACGTAAAGGGTGATTGACAGCCATTCGTCACAGGCTTACGTTAACGTAAAGGTGAGAACCGGATCACGGCCCTCCCCTACCCTACAAAAAAGCCAAAAGGTGACCCATGAGCTATCCATCCCTGAATTTTGCCCTCGGTGAAACCATCGACATGCTGCGCGATCAGGTTCAGGCCTTCGTCGCTAAAGAGATCGCCCCGCGCGCCGCTCAGATCGACATCGACAACCTGTTCCCGGCGGACCTGTGGCGCAAGTTCGGCGACATGGGCCTGCTGGGGGTCACCGTGCCGGAAGAGTACGGCGGCGCCGGCCTGGGTTACCTGGCGCACGTGGTGATCATGGAAGAAATCAGCCGCGGCTCGGCGTCGGTGGCGCTGTCTTACGGTGCGCATTCCAACCTGTGCGTGAATCAGATCAACCGCAACGGCAATCAAGAGCAGAAAACCAAGTACCTGCCGAAGCTGATCAGCGGCGAGCACATCGGCGCCCTGGCCATGAGCGAGCCGAATGCCGGCTCCGACGTGGTGTCGATGAAGCTGCGCGCCGACAAGCGCGGCGATCACTACGTGCTCAACGGCAGCAAGACCTGGATCACCAACGGTCCGGACGCCAACACCTACGTGATCTACGCCAAGACTGACCTGGAAAAGGGCCCGCACGGCATCACCGCGTTCATCGTCGAGCGCGACTCCAAAGGCTTCACCCGCAGCAACAAATTCGACAAGCTGGGCATGCGCGGTTCCAACACCTGCGAGCTGTTCTTCGATGACGTGGAAGTGCCGCAAGAGAACATCCTCGGCGCGCTCAACGGCGGCGTGAAAGTGCTGATGAGCGGCCTCGACTACGAACGCGTGGTGCTGTCCGGCGGCCCGACCGGGATCATGCAGGCCTGCATGGACCTGATCGTGCCGTACATCCACGACCGCAAGCAGTTCGGCCAGAGCATCGGCGAGTTCCAGCTGATCCAGGGCAAGGTCGCCGACATGTACACCCAGCTCAACGCCAGCCGCGCCTACCTGTATGCGGTGGCCCAGGCCTGCGAGCGCGGCGAGACCGCCCGCAAGGACGCCGCCGGAGTCATCCTGTACAGCGCCGAATGTGCAACCCGAATGGCCCTGGATGCAATCCAGATTCTCGGTGGCAACGGCTACATCAACGAATTCCCTGCCGGTCGTTTGCTGCGCGACGCCAAGCTGTACGAAATCGGCGCGGGCACCAGTGAGATCCGGCGCATGCTGATCGGTCGCGAACTGTTCAACGAAACGAAATGAATTTCGTTAGCGGCAAGCGGCAAGTTTCAAGCGGCAAGAAGACTGCACGCTTGCTTCTGACTTGTAGCTTGCAACTTGAAGCTGCTACGGAGTAGCCCGATGATTTTGCATACCCAGCTCAACCCTCGTTCGGCGGAGTTCGCCGCCAACAGCGCGGCGATGCTCAAACAGGTCGACGCCCTGCACACCCTGCTCGCCCAGGTGCAGCAAGGTGGCGGCCCGAAGGCGCAAGAACGCCACACCTCCCGGGGCAAATTGCTGCCCCGTGAGCGGATCAATCGCCTGCTCGATCCGGGCTCGCCGTTTCTCGAGATCAGCCAACTGGCGGCCTACGCGGTGTATGGCGAAGACGTGCCGGCCGCGGGCGTGATTGCCGGGATCGGCCGCGTGGAAGGCGTCGAATGCATGATCGTCGCCAACGATGCCACGGTGAAAGGGGGTTCCTATTACCCGCTGACCGTGAAAAAACACCTGCGCGCCCAGACCATCGCCCAGCAGAACCGCCTGCCGTGCATCTACCTGGTGGATTCCGGTGGCGCCAACCTGCCGCGCCAGGATGAAGTGTTCCCCGACCGTGAGCACTTCGGCCGGATCTTCTTCAACCAGGCCAACATGAGCGCCATGGGCATTCCGCAGATTGCCGTGGTGATGGGTTCGTGCACGGCCGGTGGTGCGTATGTACCGGCGATGGCCGACGAAGCGATCATGGTGCGCCAGCAGGCGACGATTTTCCTCGCCGGGCCGCCGCTGGTAAAAGCCGCGACCGGGGAAGTGGTCAGCGCCGAGGATCTGGGCGGGGCCGATGTGCACTGCAAGATTTCCGGGGTGGCCGACCATTACGCCGAGAGCGACGAACACGCCCTGGCCATTGCCCGGCGCAGCATCGCCAACCTCAACTGGCGCAAGCTCGGTGAGGTGCAGCAGCGCACGCCGATCGCCCCGCTCTACGCCAGCGACGAGTTGTATGGCGTGGTGTCGGCGGACGCCAAGCAGCCGTTCGATGTGCGGGAAGTGATCGCGCGGTTGGTCGACGGTTCGGTGTTCGATGAGTTCAAGGCGCTGTTCGGCACGACCCTGGTGTGTGGCTTTGCGCACTTGCACGGTTACCCGATCGCGATTCTCGCCAACAACGGCATCCTGTTCGCCGAAGCCGCGCAGAAAGGCGCGCACTTTATCGAGCTGGCGTGTCAGCGCGGGATTCCGTTGCTGTTCCTGCAGAACATCACCGGGTTCATGGTCGGGCAGAAATACGAAGCCGGCGGCATCGCCAAGCACGGCGCGAAACTGGTGACTGCGGTCGCCTGCGCCAAGGTGCCGAAGTTCACGGTGATCATCGGCGGCAGTTTCGGTGCCGGTAACTACGGCATGTGCGGCCGGGCTTACGACCCGCGCTTTTTGTGGATGTGGCCGAATGCGCGGATCGGCGTGATGGGCGCCGAGCAGGCGGCCGGGGTGCTGGTGCAGGTCAAGCGTGAGCAGGCCGAGCGCAGTGGCCAGGGTTTCAGTGCCGAGCAGGAAGCGGAGATCAAGCAGCCGATTCTCGATCAGTATGAAGAACAGGGGCATCCCTATTACTCCAGCGCTCGGCTGTGGGACGACGGTGTCATCGACCCGGCGCAGACCCGCGATGTGTTGGCCCTGGCCTTGTCGGCGTCGTTGAACGCGCCAATCGAACCGAGCCGCTTCGGCGTGTTCCGGATGTGATCCTGACGGAATCTGATGTGGTCCTTATGTGATCCTGATCGGATTTGATGGGGTCTGATGTGATTCTGATCGGATTTGATGGGGTCTGATGTGATCCTGATCGGATTTGATGGGGTCTGATGTGATTCTGTAGGAGCCGGCTTGCCGGCGAAGGCGTCTTCATGGGCGCGACAGGGCTCAAGGCCGCCTTCGCTGGCAAGCCAGCTCCTACAAAGTGCCGTGGAGACGGACGAATATGAGCGACTTCAATACGCTGGAACTGCTGACCGACCCGCGGGGTTTTGCGACCCTGTGGCTCAGCCGTGAAGAAAAGAACAACGCGTTCAACGCCGAGATGATCCGTGAACTGATCCTCGCCCTGGACAAGGTCTCGGGCGATGCCAGCCTGCGCTTTCTGCTGGTGCGCGGTCGCGGCAAGCACTTCAGCGCCGGCGCCGACCTGGCCTGGATGCAGCAATCGGCCGAGCTCGATTACCACACCAACCTCGACGACGCCCGGGAACTGGCGGAGTTGATGTACAACCTGGCCAAGCTGAAAATCCCGACCCTGGCCGTCGTGCAAGGCGCGGCCTTTGGCGGCGCGTTGGGCCTGATCAGTTGCTGCGACATGGCGATCGGTGCCGACGACGCGCAGTTCTGCCTGTCGGAAGTGCGCATCGGCCTGGCCCCGGCGGTGATCAGCCCGTTCGTGGTGCAAGCCATCGGCGAACGGGCGGCCCGTCGTTATGCGCTGACCGCCGAGCGCTTCGGCGGGCAACGGGCGCGGGAGATCGGTTTGTTGTCGGAGAGCTACCCGGGCAATGAGCTGGAACAAAAAGTCGAGCAGTGGATCGACAACCTGTTGCTCAACAGCCCGGCGGCCATGCGCGTCAGCAAGGACTTGCTGCGTGAAGTCGGCAACGGCGCGCTGACCCCCGCGCTGCGCCGCTACACCGAAAACGCGATCGCGCGGATCCGCGTCAGCCCTGAAGGCCAGGAAGGTCTGCGGGCCTTTCTGCAAAAGCGTGCGCCGAACTGGCAAGCCGCTACCACCCCCAAGGAGTCGCGTTGATGAGCGCACCTGTTCTCACTACCCTGCTGGTGGCCAACCGCGGCGAAATCGCCTGCCGGGTGATGCGCACCGCCAAGGCCCTGGGCCTGACTACCGTGGCCGTGCACAGCGCCACTGACCGCGACGCGCGCCATAGCCGGGAAGCGGATATCCGCGTCGACCTCGGCGGCAGCAAGGCCGCCGACAGCTACCTGCAGATCGACAAGCTGATCGCCGCGGCCCAGGCCAGTGGCGCCCAGGCGATCCATCCGGGGTATGGCTTTTTGTCGGAGAACGCCGGGTTCGCCCGCGCCATCGAAGCCGCCGGCTTGATCTTCCTCGGCCCACCCGCCTCGGCCATTGACGCCATGGGCAGTAAGTCCGCGGCCAAAGCCTTGATGGAAACCGCAGGCGTGCCGCTGGTGCCGGGTTATCACGGCGAAGCCCAGGACCTCGAGACCTTCCGCGACGCCTGCGAACGCATCGGCTACCCGGTGCTGCTCAAGGCCACCGCGGGTGGCGGCGGCAAAGGCATGAAAGTGGTCGAAGACGTCAGCCAGCTCGCCGAAGCGCTGGCCTCGGCGCAGCGTGAAGCGCTGTCGTCGTTCGGCGATTCGCGGATGCTGGTGGAGAAATACCTGCTCAAACCACGCCATGTGGAGATCCAGGTGTTCGCCGATCAACATGGCCACTGCCTGTACCTCAATGAACGTGACTGCTCGATTCAGCGTCGGCACCAGAAAGTCGTCGAGGAAGCACCCGCCCCCGGCCTGAGCCCGGAACTGCGACGCGCCATGGGCGAAGCCGCGGTACGTTCGGCACAGGCCATCGGCTATGTCGGTGCCGGTACCGTGGAGTTCCTGCTGGACGCGCGCGGCGAGTTCTTCTTCATGGAGATGAATACCCGCCTGCAGGTCGAACACCCGGTCACCGAAGCCATCACCGGCCTCGACCTGGTGGCCTGGCAGATTCGCGTCGCGCGCGGTGAAGCGCTGCCGATGACCCAGGACCAGGTGCCGCTGCTCGGCCATGCGATTGAAGTGCGGCTGTACGCCGAAGACCCGGGCCATGATTTTCTGCCGGCCACCGGGCGCCTGGAGTTGTACCGCGAATCCGCGCCCGGCCCGGGGCGTCGGGTCGACAGTGGCGTGGAAGAAGGCGACGAGATTTCGCCGTTCTATGATCCGATGCTCGGCAAGCTGATTGCCTGGGGCGAGGACCGTGAACAGGCGCGGTTGCGGTTGTTGAGCATGCTCGATGAGTTTGCGATCGGCGGGCTCAAGACCAACATCAACTTCCTGCGGCGGATCATCGGCCACCCGGCGTTTGCCGCGGCGGAACTGGATACCGGGTTCATTCCGCGTTATCAGGAGCAACTGCTGCCGGCCCCTGCGGACCTCGGCGAGGAGTTCTGGCAAGCCGCCGCCCAGGCCGTAGCGCAAAGCCAGCCGGGGACTCCGCGCGCCGATGACCCAAGTTCGCCCTGGGCGCTCAACAGCGGTCTGCGTTGCGGCTTGCCCGCGAGACCACGCTGCACCTGAGCTGCGAAGGCCAGGACCGCGCCCTGACCCTGGGC
>NZ_MULM01000071.1:0-14988 GCF_002029345.1 Pseudomonas sp. VI4.1 | reverse complement strand
ATGTGGTCGCCAGCCGTTTGAAAGAGGAATACAAGGTCGAGTGCTCCTACGAGCCGATCACCGTCTATTCCGCGCGCTGGATCGATTGCAGCGATAAGAAGAAGCTCGAAGAGTTCCAGATCAAGGCGGTGGAAAACCTCGCGGTCGACGGCGGCGGTCACCTGACCTACCTGGCCCCAACCCGGGTCAACCTGGCGCTGATGGAAGAGCGCTGGCCGGACGTGAAATTCCGCGCGACGCGTGAGCATCATTAAGCGCTGATTGGTTACATCCAAAACCCCGTTGTGAAAGCTGCGGGGTTTTTTTGGCCCTGAATTTTGGGTCGCAGGAGATTTGCCTTGGAAAATCTCCCCCTGAATTGCGTACTTTTCATAACAAGAAAATCTTGCTCGAAATGTTTCGGTTAGTGCCGGTTTTTTAAACAGCTAACAAACGATGTTTATATATTTTGGTGATTGTAGGAAGAGGGTTACGTTGTTTTGGGATGTCTCTGAGGTTGAATAGGGAATAGTAGTTCACCGGTTGTAGGTAATCTCTGAAATTAGATGGTTTCTTTGCGTGAATTTTTTATTTGTACTAGTTTCGGTTTGCCGGCGATCCTTCGCTGATTGGTCTGTCGGGCTATCTCATCGTTTTTTGAATAATTGGCCTGCTGTTGGCGGTGACTGGTAGCTAGGTATGTAGAGGAAGGGTTTCTAATTAAATAACCAAAAGCCCAAGGTGCTCAAGATATGAACAAAATTGGCATGTTGCTCGATTCTAAAATTCTCAATGTTCCTGAGATGATGTTGGCGCAAATTATTAGACGTGAAAGGTATGGCCAACCTTTGAGCGCGTTTGCTCTTGAGTCGGTCTCCGTGCCATGCATTCAAGCCGATGAGTGCTTAGTCAAGGTCATGGCTGCTGGTGTCAACCACAATGGCGTTTGGGCTGCACGAGGATATCCAGTCGATGTCATTGACCTTCAGAGGTCCCATGGTGAGAAGCATGATTTTCATATTGCTGGATCCGATGCCGCCGGAATTATCGTCGCTGTAGGCAAAGATGTTGACGATATCGCTATTGGTGATGAGGTAGTGCTGCACTGCGGTTGGTGGGATTGCGATGCAGTGGCCGATGAAATTATGGATAAATCGGCAAAAATATGGGGCTACGAAATCAATTTTGGAGCTTTCGCAGAGTACACCCGGGTCAAGCGGCAAGCGATTCTGCCCAAGCCTGCGCACTTGAGCTGGGAGCAGGCCGCGTCCTACATGCTCTGTGGGGCGACAGCCTATCGGATGCTGCACGGCTTTGCCCCGCATACGGTTAAACCGGGCGATGTGGTCCTCATATGGGGGGGCAGCGGTGGAATGGGCTCGATGGCTATTCAATTGGTCAACGCCGCTGGAGCCATTCCCATAGCCGTAGTAAGCAGCGACGAAAAAGCGGATTACTGTCGACGGATTGGTGCCAAAGGCACGATCAATCGTCAGGACTATGAACATTGGGGCGTACTCGAAGATATCGAGGATCCGGCTGGATACGGCCAATGGCTGAGTGAAGCCCGGCGTTTTCAACATGAAATCTGGCGTTTGGTAGGCGATAAGAAAAATCCCAGTATTGTCATAGAGCATCCTGGCGAAGATACATTTCCGACGTCCTCCTTTGTGTGCGCGCCCGGCGGAATGGTGGTTATTTGTGCCGGCACCAGCGGGTACAAGGGCACCTTCGATATCCGCTATCAGTGGATGCGGCAAAAGAGGTTTCAGGGCTCTCACTTTGCCAATCGAGCTCAATGCACCGCATTCAATAAGTTGGTTCGACAGGGATTGGTAAAGCCTTGTTTGACTAGAGTTTTTGATTTTGAAGATTTGCCGGAAGCCCATCAGATCATGTTCGAAAACAGGGAGCTGTTGGGTAATTTTGCTATTCGAATCGGTAGTCACCGGAAGGGGTGAACAAATGTTGTTCATTCAGAAGTTTGTCGATTTCGCCCGTGCGCATCCAGAAGTGCCGGCCATTGTTGATGTGATATCGAAGCTTTCATACGGCGAATTATATGATCGGGCTCAACACTTGGCCGAGGTTATCGCTTCGACAAGTTCGGACGCGATGATCGGTGTATTGATGGAGAAAAGTGTCGATTACATCGTCTCGATTCTGGCTATTCACTTGCTGGGACGAACAGTCGTGCCATTGGACAGAAGCTATCCGGTTGAGCGATTACAGCAAATGATCACTTCCATCGACTTGTCGTTATGCCTGCTGAAGCAGGAAAACGTCGAGTTGACCATGATGCTGGACGAGCGGACTCGCTTGCTGCGTATTGATGAACCCACCGTGCCGTCGGTAGGTGCTGGCAGAATCGAGATTGCGGCCAAGATGCTGGATGAAGTGCCGGCTTACGTAGTTTTTACTTCCGGGACTACCGGGCAGCCCAAACCGGTCATGGTGCCGTATCGCTCGCTGAGCACCCTGATCGACTGGATGGTAAAAGCGCCGGGTCAGGCTGGCACTACGTTGCTGTACGCGGCCCAGGGTTTTGATGTCTCATTTCAGGAGATCTACAGCGCGTTGTGCCAGGGAGATCGTCTACTGGTCATCACGGACCAGCAAAAGAAAGATCTGCACGAGCTTAATCGAGAGCTGGTTTCTGCGGCTGTCACGCGCCTGTTTCTGCCAACCTCAATGCTAATCCCTTTCGTCACGTTCAATCTTCACGACTCGAGAGTATTGGCTGATTTGCAGGAAGTGATCTGCGCCGGTGAGCAGTTGAAGATTAGTCCTGTCGTCAGGCAATGGTTTAAGGCTCATCCCCAATGCCTACTGATCAATCACTACGGTCCGGCCGAAACGCATGTGGTGATGGAGCATCGGCTCTGTGGCGAGCCAGAAGACTGGCCGGATCTGCCGCCCATCGGGCAGGTCATCCAGGCCAGCACCGCTTACCTGCTCGATGACGAATTGCAGCCAGTCATGCCGGGTACCAACGGACAGCTCTACATCGCCGGCCGCTCGCTGGCGCTGGGTTACTACGGTATGTCCGCGCACACGGCAGAGAAGTTCGTGACGCATCCCCAGACACATGAACGGATGTACAACACCGGCGACATCTGTGTCCTGAACGAACAGGCGTTGTTCGAGTATAAGGGGCGGCGTGACCGGCAGTACAAGGTTCGTGGCTACCGGGTTGAGTTGAAAGAAATCGAGACCGTAGTCGCTGATTCAGAGCTGGTCGACGATTGTCTCGTCGTAGCCCGACAGTCCGGCCGGGCTACGACGCTGATCCTGTACTTTACGGCGCAGGAGCGGGATCAAGATCTCAGTATGACGCTACATACGCATCTGACGGCAAGACTGCCCGATTACATGTTGCCATCTTTCTATAAAAAAATTGCGGCCATTCCGTTGACGCAAAACGGCAAGGTCGATCTGCAAAAACTGCCTCAAATCGGCGGGCTGCGATCGCACATTTCATCAAGCTACGTTGAGCCGTGTAGTGAGCTTGAATCGACGGTGTGCGAACTGGCGGCGTCCTGTTTTGGTCTGGACCGGATCGGTGCCAACGATAACTTCATGGAAATCGGTGCGAATTCCATCTCCCTGATTTCCCTCTTGGCCGAACTGCGTTACGTGCTCGCCTATGACTTCCGCCAGACTGATCTTTTCGAGTACCCGACGCCCAGGCTTTTGTGCGCCAGTTACCAATACTCGCTGGATACGACGCAACGGGTTGCCCCCGCGGTTGCGCCCGCCAGCAATCGAAAACAGAGATTGGCCACCATTCAACGTTTTCAGGAAAAAAAGGGAGGCTGACATGCATGATCATGAGGAGTATCAAGGGCCGTCGGATGAAAGTGGCATTGCGATTGTCGGTATGTCTTGCCGTTTTCCGGGGGCAACATCGATCCACCAATACTGGCAAAACCTAATGAACGGTGTTGAAAGCGTCCATGTCGAGACCGACGCAGATGGGCAGATTCGGGCTCGCGCCGAGCTTTCGGGTATCGAAGACTTCGATTACGGTTTTTTTGGGTTCAACTACAAGGAGGCTCAGCTTCTGGATCCCCAGCACAGGGTCTTGCTCGAGTGCGCGTGGGAGGTGTTGGAAGATGCATCGTTGCACGCGCAGACCGGTTCTGTTGGCGTGTTCTGCGGTGCCGGCCCCAGTTCCTATTTTATAAACAATGTTTACGGCCTGCGTGCACGCGACAGCGCTTGTGGTTTGTATCAATCCTCCGAGGCACTGGCACAATTCATGGCCACGGACAAAGAGTTCCTCGCCAGTCGCATCGCTTACAAGCTCAATTGTTGCGGTCCTGCGGTAAACGTTCAGGCCGCCTGTGCAACGTCGCTGTTCGGCATTCAGGCCGCCATTCAGGCGCTATTGCTGAGGGAGTGCGATGCGGCACTGGTCGGTGCCGCAGCGGTCTCTGTTCCGCAATCGATCCCCTACTATTTCGAGCCCGGCATGCCTTTTAGCGCCGATGGGCATTGTCGTCCGTTTGATGCAAAGGCCAGCGGGACAGTGTTCGGTTCGGGTGCAGCGGTAGTCGGACTGAAAAGGCTCGGTGATGCTTTGGCCGACGGTGATCAGATACATGCGGTGATTCGCTCGGTCGCCACCAACAACGATGGTGCTCATCGAGCGGGTATGTCGGCGCCTTCTGTGGCAGGGCAGGCCCGGGTCATTCGCGAGGCTCTCGATATCGCCGGTGTCGGTCCCGAGCAGGTGAGCTACGTCGAGGCCCATGGCACTGCGACTCCCATTGGGGACCCCATCGAAATCAAGGCCCTGGCCAATGTCTTTGCCAGCCGTGACCACACCTGTTTCCTAGGGAGTGTCAAAGGCAATATCGGGCACCTGGGATGGGCGGCCGGGATGGCCGGTCTGATCAAGGCAGTCCTGATCGCTCGACACAAGGTGATTCCCCCGACCCTCAACTTTGAACAGTACAACCCGCAGCTGTACATTGAAGAAACCCCCTTTACCGTCAACCGGCAACAAGTGGTTATCACGACGCCTCATGTCATCGTCGGGGTCAGCAGTTTCGGCCTGGGTGGCAATAACTCGCACTTGATTGTCGAGACGGCGCCAGCACCGAAGGTCGCCAGTTCATCACTCGACCATAAGCGGTTGTGCCTGATTCCCGTCTCGGCCAGAGAGCGCGTTGGCCTGCAGCAGCTGTGCACCGGTTACCGGCAGTTTCTCGAGGCTCAAACGGACGACAGTTTCCCCCTATTTGTCGCCAATCTTCTTCATTCCAGATCATTGTTCGAGCAGCGCACGTACGTCATCGCCAGCCATCGTAGGGAAGCCATCGACGCACTGGCTGGGTTGACCTTCGACGCTTGGTCGCCGGCGGCGACCGCGCCACGGGTTGGTCTGATGTTTTCCGGTCAAGGCGGCGAACATCGGGACATGGGGCGAGAGCTCTATACCCATGAAGCGCTGTTCAAAGCCGAGCTGGATGCGTTCGACCCGGTATGCCAAGACGTCTTCGGTGCCTCTGCCGCAAATCTGTTATTCGATCCCCTGATCAACGGGAAAATCGAGGAGGATATTGCTCGCTCGCAGCCCATGACATTTGCTGTGCAAGTGGCGATGGCGCGCCTGTTCCTGAGTAGTGGCATCGGCCCCGTGGCACTATTCGGGCACAGCCTGGGTGAGTATGCGGCAGCCTGCGTCGCGGGTGTGTTCACTGCCGAGCAGGGTTTCCGGATGCTTGTGCAGCGCAGCCGATTGCTGGATTCGCTGGGAGACATCGGAGCCATGGTAGTCCTTGGGGGCGATCACGATTGCGCGTCGAGATTGATCGAAAGAACGCCAGGCGGGCTGTCGATTGCCGCTTTGAACGCGGTAAATAACACGGCGGTATCCGGAACGCTGGAAGCGGTTGAGCTGCTCCTGAAAATCGCGGACGCCGCCGGGGTGAGCGCAACGCGATTGACGATTTCACGTCCCGGGCACTCCTCTTTGTTAGACCCGTTACTGGACCGCTTTGAAGCCTATCTGGACAGCGTCGAACTGAGCCCACCTGTTCGTCCTTTCATTTCCACTGTAACGGGAACACTGGCCGGCGATGAGGTGGCGACCTCGCATTATTGGCGTCGTCAGTTGCGTGAAACCGTGAGTTTCCGAGCGAGCGTTGCTGCTGCACTTGACCTGGGTTGCACTCATCTGGTCGAGATCGGGCCGAAAGCCATGCTGTCAGGTCTGGTGCTCAGCGAGGCCGGAGATCGCTCGAGCGTGCTGCCCATGGCGAGGGGAGGGCAGAGGGATCATCGACAGTATCTGACGGTGCTGGGTGAGTTGTTCCAGGCCGGCGCCGATGTTCACGTGCCGGCCACGCAAGAGCGGGCGCCGATACTGGCGGGTTTACCGACTTATCCTTTTCAGCGCGTTCGCTGCTGGATTGAAACGCCTGAGCCGGCTCACGCTCTGGCCGAACACACCTATCAAACGGTCTGGCAGTCGTTGACGGTGGAACGGATGGACAGCTACTCGACTGCCGGACAAAAGGTTTTGTTTCTCGCGCCGAACGAGGCAGTCAACGAGGCTGAAACCCGCTATCTGAAAAACACCTTCGGCCAGTTTCACTGCGTTGCGTTGAATCGCTTCATGGGCATTGACGCGTCATCGCGCGAAGCGTTGGATGTTATTGCAGAGCAGGATTTTGACGGGATGTGGAGGGAGTATGTCGACGGCGTAGACAGGGTGTATCTCGACCTGCGGCAGTTGCCGAACAATGACGTATCCACGGCAGTCAGTACCTGTGCGCGAGTCTTGAGCCTGTTGCGCTCCGTGCTTGACGGTCATGACCGACGACCACAATTTTGTCTGTTGTTTACCACGGCGGCCATCCGCGATGAGGGCATGAGCCTCAACCCGGTGGCAAACAGCGTTCTGGGCATGCTTCGCTCGGTGTTGATCGAAGAACCTGACTGGAGGGTGACCGTCCTCAATTTTATCAGAGAGCAGTCGCCCACAGGTATCGAGGATGCCAGCCCAATCGTGTTGTTGCCGTTAACCGACGAGCTCGTCGTCACGGTCAGACAAGCGCAAGCCTTCGTGCCCCGGCTGGTAAGGACAAGGGACAGCAATGACGCCCGCTACAGCTTCCCTGCCGATCACAGTTACCTTCTGATCGGCGGTGCTGGCGGCATCGGCAGGCAGTTGATCGAAAGCCTTTGCGTTGATCAGATCCGGTGCATTCATGTTATCGGACGCTCGGCACTGCCTGGTGAAGCGATGCAAGCCCTGATGATACGTTACCCGAGCGTCCGGTATCTGGGGCTCGACCTTTCGTCCGATTCAGGGCGCGACGAGTGTGCGAATTGGCTGCAATGTGCAGCGATTGGCAAGGTGACCATTTTCAATCTGGCCGTCGATCTCCATGACCAGTTATCCAGCGAGGTTCAGGTTGCGGATCTGCAGCGTTCGTTCGAGGCTAAATGCACGAGTGTCCTGACTCTTTACCAACTGCTATGTGACCAGGGACGGGCGATCGAATGTGTTTTCAATTTCTCTTCGGCCACTTCGATTCTGGGTAATGGCGGACAGTCGACCTATGGTGCGGCCAGCGCCTTTCTCGACGCCGCCCATGAGTCATTGTTTCCCCGGGCGTCCAGGGTACTGACGGTCAATTGGGGGGTGTGGGGCGATGCCGGAACACTGCGCGATAACCACCAGCGAATGCAGGTGCTCAAAGCCAGTGGCTTGAACAGCCACAGCAGTGAACAGGGCTTGCTTGTTATCCGCCAGTTACTGGCCGGTCCATCCCGTATCGCGGGGTTCATGAACATTGACGCCAAGGTCTTGGGCGACAGATCTCGAGTGTGTGCACAATTCCTTGAGCAGCTGGTGACTGATGACAGCAATAAAGACAGGACCCGGCCGGCCAGCGTTTCGGCTCGCCTTCTCGAGTGTGCCAATGAAACTCAGGTGGTTAGCGTGCTCGAGACCTGGCTCGTAGCAACGATTGATTCGCTGGTCGGCCTGGAGGCGTCGAGCCGTGGACGCTACGACAAGATCAAAGAGTTTGGCTTCAAGGCCCTGGGCTTTGACTCATTGGCGCTGGTTCAACTGAAGAATGCACTCGTCACGCAGTTTGACCTGCAGTGGACCATCAAACACCTTAACTCCATGCAGGCGTTAAGTGAGCTGCATGCCGTCCTTGTGTCACACGTCAGTCAGCCGGCATGGCGTGCAAACCATTGCGAGCGCAACGGCTCTGTTGATATGTATGTGCAGGACACAGCGGTTTCATTACAACAGATGCGGTGGATTTCGCTTATTGGCAAGGACTACGGTCTGCGCGTCATTCCCTATTTGATTTACTGTCGCTTCGACGCCGAGCACTGCAGGAATGCGTTGTTCCAGGTGGTGGATGAGCATCGGTTGTTGCGAACGTTTTTCCCGCAAGGACAGCCAACAGTCAGAACCACCGCTGAAGTCCTCCAGGACTTTGGGGCGCTGTTTACGGATTTGTCTTCACAAACGGCTACGGACAAAACACAGCAGATCGCGGCCCGTGTGCAGGCCATGGCGCAGGCGTTGCCCAAACCAGAGGATAATGTGACTTGGGCGATTCACTTTATCGATGTTGGGGAACCATTCTTCATCGCGTTGATAGGGGTTCAACATCTGGAGTTCGACGGCAAATCCCTGACCCTGTTGTTTGACCGGTTTGGCGAGTGTCTGCATCACCTCGCCGAGCATCAGCCGCTGAATCGTATAGATCACGACATTGGCTATGCCGACTATGCGCGACGCCAACAGCAGTATCTGAACCAGCAGTGGGCCATCGATGCCGGCTTCTTTAAGGGACTGTACAACGCCTTTGAAGGCCCTACCGTTTTATCCGCGCATCCGGGTTTCACATCTATTGCCGCTTGTTCGTCGTCCCGGTACAGCGTCGAAGTCGCCGATGCGAACCGTATTTTGAGCGAGCTGGCCGAGCGCCATGGGTTCAGCGTGTTCAATGCAATCTTGTATGTTTATGCCAAGACTATGGCCGACATAATCGGTTGCGATCAGTTGATTATCAGTGCGATCAACAGCGGGCGTGGTTTGAGTGAATTCAACAATGTGATCGGTCCGTTCACATCTCCGCTGCCGGTACCGATCACTGTGCATCACGATTGGTTGAGCGGCATCTCAATGGTTGCACGCACGCTGGAGGCCATTCAGGGTTATCCACTCATGCACCCGTCCATGTTGATCGGTGAAGTGTCGGCGTTTTCCGGAATGGCGCACGACACTTACTTTTCGGACGTGGGCATCAACTTCCTCAATTATCGCCACACCGCTGAGGCCCCGGGTAAGGTTCGGATCGAAGGAGTGGAGATCCTTGGTCCGGTATCGGAGGGGTTGCTGTCGGGGGCCAACGTCGAAGACATGCGGCGAGTACCGGGTCTGCATCTGGTGGTCGAAATCAACGGCGTTGATTTGCGCTTTCACTTCTGGTTCCACACCCAGCGCTTCTCGACCGCCGAAGTCGAAGATTGGGGGCATCGCATGGTGCAGCACCTGAACCAGCTGCTTAGCCTGGCGAGGACAACCGATGAGCACTGAGCCGCTTACGCTGCTGTGCTTCTCGTACGCGGGTGGCAGCGCCGGGTTCTATGCGCGCTGGCGTCGTGTGTTGCCACACATCAGGGTGATTCCGGTCGACATTCCGGGACGGGGTGGGGCACAGGATGCATCGGCATTGGTCACCCGCGACGGACTGATCGACTACTTGCTGGCCGACTACGCTCGATGGTGCGTTCCTCCATTTGCCCTCTTCGGCCACAGTCTAGGCGGGCGCATCGCGTTCGAGTTCCAGTGGGTGCTGGAACAAACGCGAGGACTCAAAGCCGTGCGATTGTTCGTCAGCGGATGCTTGGCACCTGAACGGTTTGCCGAGGCCATGCATACCCGTGAGCGGGATCTGAGCGATTCAACATTATTGCAGGTGTTGGCAGCCTTGGGGGGAACACCACGGGAATTGATGGCCAATCCGGCACTGATGGACGCGGCACTGCCTATGATCAGGGCCGATTTTCAGTTGGCTATCGATCTTTCGAAAAGCGCCGTCACTCCTGTTTCCGTGCCTATCGATCTGTTGCTGGGCAGCCGGGACAAGGTCACCAGTCTCTTCGAAGACTATCCAGGCTGGACACGTCATACCTCCCATGGGTGCCAGGTGTCAGTCATTGATGGGGATCATTTTTTTATTCGTTCCCAAGCAATATCGGTCGCCAGACTGGTGGGGAAAAGACTGCAGGAGTTTGCATTGAATGAGGGTTGAACCTGAGGTGCAGGATTGGTTGGCCAGCGGTGGTTGGCCATTGCATATTATCGGGCAGCAGATGATCGAACGGGCACAGCTTAAACCGGCCTGTTCCTACCGCTGGTGCATACACGATGTAGTTCGCGGCACTCGTCATGCGTTCAATGAGCACGCCCGTGTTCCCGCCTCAAGTACCCGTAAGCTTTACATCCTGGTGGCAGTGCTGCTGCTGATTGAGCATGGAGAGCTGGCGCTGAGCGACAGCGTCGTGGTGGATAACCAGAAAGCAGGCGCTCAAACCTGTGGCGGTCTTTGGTTGCTGGACAGCCCCCGGGTATTCACCGTGGCGGAACTGCTCAAGTTGATGATGGGTTTAAGCGACAACATCGCGACCTTTTATCTTGTGGACCTGCTCGGTCTTGAGCGTCTGAACGCGTTGTCGACTGTAGTGGGGCTGTCCGGGACCTGGCATTTGTCAGCGGTGCCGAGTCAGGCGTTGACTGCCGATCATCCGCTGAGCGCCGTCAATACCACCACGGCGTCGGATCTGGTGACTGCTCTGTCGATACTGGTCGAGGGCGCAAACAGCCGCTTACCTGCCGGTGGGGCTTTTATCCGCCGGGAGTTGTGCGAGTTCGGCTTGAACAGCATGCGCGCGCAGCAAGACACCACTGCGATTAGGAGCTGGCTGACTGATGTGGACCAGGTAGGCGACAAACATGGCATCGGCTATCGCAACTACAACAACGTCGCTTACCTGGCCCATGGCGGCGGAGTAAGGATCATCTTTTCGATCATCGTTGACGACCTGCATCGCATTGAAAGTCCCATGCCGGCCTTCGCTCACGCCAGGGATTTCATCGCCCTGTTTTCCCGCTTGCTGGATGACTACACCAGGCTTGAATACCCCTCCAAGGAGCTTTGATATGGCCCGTCCCCTCTCTGCCGCCTACGCCAACAAATCCGAAATTTACGACAGTGCCAGACCTTCCTATCCGCAAGAGGCCATCCTGTTCATCCAGCGTCAGCTCGATTTATCGCTAGGATTGCCAGTGCTGGATGTCGGATCGGGAACCGGGATACTGACCCGGCAACTGTCGGCTACCGGCATGCCGATGATTGGAATCGAACCTGACGCAAACATGCTGGCCAAGGCCAAAGCAAACAACGGACAGCCAAGCGCGAATTACCGTTCCGGAACGGCCGAACAACTGGGTGCTGCGCCCTGCTCGGTAGCGGCGCTGGTGTGCGGGCAGTCCTTTCACTGGTTCGAACCACGCAAGACCCGAGCTGAATTTCAACGGGTGCTGGCGACCAACAATCCAGTGATCCTCATCTGGAATATTCGCAGCCCCGACTGCAACGTTTTTCACCGTGCTTACGAACAACTGCTAAACGACGTCTTCGAGCGTTATGCAGAAACGTTGCAGATCGACGACGCCCTGGAAAGCCGGATCCAGCAGTTTTTTGCCGGCTCCTTCGAGGAGCGCATCTTCCACAATAGCCAACAATTGAGCACGTCGGGACTGCTCGAAAGAACCATGTCCTGTTCCTATGCGGCGCAGCCAGGAACACACGAGTATCGTAAGGCCAGTCAAGCTTTGAACATCTTGCATCAGCAATACCAGCAAAACGGTTTGGTCTCACTTAACTATCAAACGCGCGTGGTCTATGGACGTATTTAACCGGATGGGCATGAGTCGGTTGTTCAGCGGCTCGGCATTGGTGGTGCCTTTGTCGTTTTTTCCGACGTTGGCACGGGCGGCGTTTCTGTCTTACTTCCTGATTTTTCTGAAGGAGCGCTTCGACCTTTCGGTGGATCAGATCGGGCTGTTTGTCGGCGGGTTTATTCTCCTGAGCTCAGTGTCCAGCCTGGTTTTCGGCGCGGTGCTCGACAGGCTGAGTATCAAGGCCTTGATGCTGATCTCATCCGTCATCCAATCCGCGGTGTACCTGAGCCTATTCATGTTCAACTCATTGGCCCTGGTCTTCATCCTGTGCCTGTTGCTCAATCTGGCCTACCTGTCGCTGGAGACGGCCGTGCGCATGTGCATCGCTCGATTGTTTACCCCCCAGGAAACCGCGTCGGTGCTGTCGCTCAAGTACACCTTCACCAATACCGCGTATGCACTGGGTCCGCTGATCGGACTTTGGCTGAATCGCCAAGGCGTTTCACCATTGCTTTTCTGCAGTGCTTCGGCACTGATCTTTATTGTGGTTATTGTCAGTCCGTTTGCATTGCCGAGGGTGGTCGATCGGCAAAACGTCGAAGGCGAAGGGTGGTTCGGTTCGCTGGCAATCATGGCCAAGGATCGCAACCTGCTGAAGTTCTCGGTGGCCAGCGTATTGTTGGCTGGTGTGTTCGGGCAGTTTCACATGTACGTGGGCCAATACCTGATCACGACCCATTCCACCGCGCAAATGTACGAGATCATTAATGTGGTGTTTGTCACCAATGCGCTGACCTCGATCCTGTTGCAATACCTGATCGGTAGAAGGGTGGCAGCTGAACGCTTCAGATATTGGATCTTTGGCTGCATTGTGGCGTTCGTGATCGGGTTGATAGGGTTTGCGTTCTCCAGCACCCTCTACGCTTGGGTCTTCTTCACTGCCATTTTTACTGTGGGGGAGATTATCATTCAACCACTTGAGTTTTTCTACATCACCCGGATAGCTCCGGCGCACATGGCAGGGGCTTACTACAGTTCGCAAAACCTCACTTACCTGGGCGCGGCGTCGACGCCAGTGGTGTGTGGTTTCATTCTCGCCGGCTTCAATCCGCTGTATTTTTTGTTGTACTTGCTGGTGTTGCTGATGGTAGGCGGGGTGATTTTCTATGTAGAAGGGGGAAAGTTAATTCAGCCGGGAACAAAAAAGCCCCTGTCAAACGGGGCTGTTGGTGATCAAGGATCAATATGACTTCGCATACAGTGCCCAGGATTTGGTGGGCTGACCTGTAAATAAGCAGGTGGCTGCTACCTTGGGTTGAGCGAGTGGAATGCATCGAACTGTTACACCCAGTTCGCTGATGGCTTTCTCAACTTTCTTGTCATCGATGAAGGGGGCGAGAACGAATGTATTGAGTTTGTCTTTGTGTTTGAAGGCTTGTCTGAAGTTGTCAAGTGTGGTGATTGTTTCGGTGTTGTTCGACAGCTTTTTTTTGGCACTTTCAAGCATGCCTGCCTGAATAGTCTGCAGGATTTTTGGCAGGCTTTTAACAAAGCTAATTATCTCAACGTTTAACGTGCTCTTACTGTTGTCTCTGCAGGAATAAGAAACCATGTTCTGTTCCAGTTCCTTTATCCCGACTTCGACCCGAACAGGCACACCGCGCTTGACGTGATACCACTTTTTTTTCGCCGCCGTTCATGTCCCGTTTATCGACGCTGACTCGCAGGTTTTGTCCCTTCAATTTTTTCCGGGAAATCTGCTTTTGCAGCTTGTCGCAGTAGGCATAGATGGCGTCGGCGTCCTGTTCGCTTCGCACGATTGGAACGATGATGACCTGCGTCGGTGCCACCAGCGGTGGAATCACCAGTCCGTCGTCATCGCCATGTGCCATGATCATGGCACCAATCAAGCGCGTGGAAACGCCCCATGAAGTGGTCCAGGCCAGCTCTTTTACCCCTTCCTTGTTCACGAAGCGGATGTCTGATGCCTGGGCAAAATTTTGTCCCAGGAAATGTGAAGTTCCCGCCTGCAGGGCCTTTCCGTC
The DNA here is from genome assembly GCF_002029345.1 of Pseudomonas sp. VI4.1. Taxonomy (NCBI): domain Bacteria; kingdom Pseudomonadati; phylum Pseudomonadota; class Gammaproteobacteria; order Pseudomonadales; family Pseudomonadaceae; genus Pseudomonas; species Pseudomonas sp. VI4.1. The sequence goes on along the minus strand of NZ_MULM01000071.1, from coordinate 1,014 downwards.
CTGCATCATCGCCTCGATGGTGTAGGTACTGACAGCGCCCGGGAAACGTTCCCATGAGCACTTTTCGCCTTTTATTACTGGTATGGCCAAGTGCTCGACAGTAAACCGCTCATAGATATCCAGCATCTTCAGCGTCTCGCCCAGGGCCTCTTCACAGGAGCCGTGAACGGTGTGGCCTTCCTGCCACAGGAACTCTGAGGTACGTAGGAAGATCCTTGGACGCATTTCCCAGCGCAGGACGTTGGCCCACTGATTGATGAGTAGCGGCAGATCCCGATAACTTTGCACCCAGCGTGAAAAGGAGGCTCCGATCACCGTTTCGCTGGTAGGTCTTATGATCAAAGGCTCTTCCAGTTCACCTGCGGGAGTGAGTTTTCCATCTGCGGTCTGTTCCAGACGGTGATGGGTTACGACTGCGCACTCTTTGGCAAAACCATCGACATGTTCTGCTTCTTTTTGAAGAAAGGATAATGGGATCAAAAGCGGAAAATATGCATTCACATGGCCTGTATCCTTGAATTTTTGATCAAGCTCTCGTTGAATCTGCTCCCATATGCCATAACCCCAAGGGCGGATGACCATGCAACCTCTAACTGGAGAATTTTCAGCCAGTTCAGACTGACAGATGACTTGTTGATACCATTCAGAAAAATTTTCACTTCTTGTAGGTGATATTGCGTTTTTCATAGTCCCCCCGGAGTGTAAAGACATCGATTGATTTTGAGATTGATGTTGTGTAGGTGTATGTATATTTTTTGAGGTTTGAAATTTCAAGAACTTATGGTTTTTATTTGATCTTTCGGAAATTTCCTTCAGACAAATCTGGTTTTTTTTGTAAGGCTGTTCCATTTTCTTTGAGCGACACTTGAGTTTCATTGAGCGTTGCTTGGCGACATCATCGGCCTGCACAACCACGGCACCATCCAGATCGGCGACACCTTCACCGAAGGCGAAGTCCTGGGCTTCACCGGCATCCCGCACTTCGCCCCGGAACTGTTCCGTCGCGTACGCCTG
>NZ_MULM01000072.1:0-16282 GCF_002029345.1 Pseudomonas sp. VI4.1 | reverse complement strand
CTGGCAAGCCAGCTCCTACAGGGGATTGTGTCGTAAACAAATAATGTGTAAACCCCGGTCAACTGTAGGAGCTGGCTTGCCAGCGAAGAGGCCCTCCCTCACACCGCAGATTTCACCGCAGTCGGACTCGCCCGCATCGCACTCAACCCGTAATAAATCAATCCGCCCAGAGCCGAGCCGGTAAACCAGCCATAGCTGTAGAACCAGCTGAACACATCACTGCCGAGCGACAACAACGTCAACACCACCGGCACACCGAAGGCGATAAACCCGAACCAGTTCCACGCCGGGTAAACGTCATCGCGATACAGCCCGGCCAGATCCAGTTGCTGCTTCTTGATCAGGAAATAGTCCACCACCATGATCCCGGCGATCGGGCCCAACAAACTGGAGTAACCCAGCAACCAGTTGGAATAGACCGTTTCCAGGCTCAGATCGGACACAATCAGCCCCAGCTTTTTCAGCAGTTCATGCGCCATCAGCACCAGCCCGACCAGTCCGGTGAGCATTACCGCCTTGGTCCGGTTGATGACCTTGGGCGCAATGTTCTGGAAGTCGTTGGTCGGCGAAACGATGTTGGCTGCGGTGTTGGTCGACAGCGTGGCGATGATGATCAGCGCCATGGCCAGCGCAACCCACACCGGGCTCTGGATATGGCCGATCAGGGTGACAGGATCGGAGACGGTGACGCCCACCAGTTTCACGGAGGCGGCCGTCATCACCACGCCGAGGGAGGCGAACAGGAACATGGTCAGGGGCAAGCCGATGATCTGCCCGACAATCTGGTCTTTCTGGCTTTTCGCATAGCGACTGAAGTCCGGGATGTTCAGAGACAAGGTGGCCCAGAACCCGACCATCGCGGTCAGGCCGGCAGCAAAGTAACTGACCACACTCGCCCCTCCCGGACGCTTGGGCGGGATCGCCAGCAACTCGCTCATCGATACATTCGGCATCGCCCAGACCAGCAGCCCCACACCGACCAGCACCAAAAGCGGCGCCGACAGGGTTTCCAGCCACTTGATCGATTCGGCGCCACGAATCACCACCCACAGGTTCAGCACCCAGAACACCATGAAGCCGATGACTTCACCGGTACCGCCCAGTGACTTCCAGCCCTCGAACACCGACCCCAGGAACAGATGGATCGCCAATCCGCCGAACATTGTCTGGATACCGAACCAGCCGCAGGCCACCAACGCGCGGATCAGGCACGGAATGTTGGAGCCGAGGATGCCGAAGGACGAACGCAGCAACACCGGAAACGGAATGCCGTATTTAGTGCCGGGGAAGGCGTTGAGCGTCAGCGGAATCAGCACGATGATGTTGGCAAACAGAATCGCCAGCAGCGCTTCGCCCACGCTCAGGCCGAAGTAGGCGGTCAGGACCCCGCCGAGGGTGTAGGTCGGTACGCAGATCGCCATGCCGACCCACAAGGCGGTGATGTGCCATTTGTTCCAGGTTCGCTCGCGCACCTTGGTCGGTGCCATGTCGTGGTTGTAACGGGGACTGTCGAGAACGTCGCTGCCGGCTTCGAGCTCGAACAAGCCGTCGCGCTCGGTCACTTGCGATCTGATCTGTTGCATGGCCGCTCCACTGTTCTTTGAATTATTTTTTGCTCATCAGGGGCCGATGGCATCAATAACCGTGCCGGACACCCCGCCTGTGCATCGGGCAGTTCCATAAAAACTTTGTAAGCAACTGATGTACATCATTTTTAATTATCAGAATATGAACTTTCGTGTACTTGTCATACCCGTTGGGCTGACTATCCGACACATCGTCCAAACAGCCAGGACTCAATCTGGTGCAGCTGTTTTTTTTCAAGCTTGCGCATCAACCATAGACCATCCTTCAAGCGGCTGATTTCACATAGAAATCTCGTTCATTTTCAGAACCTGTCAAGTGCGTCAAAATGGTGAGAGGCCTCACCATTTCAGTGAACTTGTTAGTTTATCTTTCAATATCAATACTTTAAAAAATGTATAAGCTTATAAAAATATTCTTGCCCAATCCCCAAACTGCAGCTAGCGTCTATTCCTGACAGCACTGACAGGAATACACCTGTCGGTGTTCGCGTCTATAAAACATTTAGAACCGGCACCAGTCGGTCATTGCCTGCGAGGAACTCGGAATGTCTCTGTTGATCCGTGGCGCCACCCTTATTACCCATGATGAAAGTTATCGTGCCGACGTCTATTGCGCCGACGGCGTGATCAAGGCCATCGGTGACCATCTGGATGTACCGGCGGGCGCCGAAGTGCTCGACGGCAGCGGTCAATACCTGATGCCCGGCGGCATCGACCCGCACACGCACATGCAATTGCCCTTCATGGGCACCGTGGCCAGCGAAGACTTTTTCAGCGGCACGGCGGCGGGACTTGCCGGTGGCACCACGTCGATCATCGACTTCGTGATTCCCAATCCGCAGCAGTCGCTGATGGAAGCGTTTCATCAGTGGCGCGGCTGGGCCGAGAAGTCGGCATCGGATTACGGCTTCCATGTCGCCATCACCTGGTGGAGCGAGCAGGTTCGCGAGGAAATGGCCGAGCTGGTCAGCCAGCACGGCGTCAACAGCTTCAAGCATTTCATGGCCTACAAGAACGCGATCATGGCCGCCGACGACACCCTGGTGGCGAGTTTCGAACGCTGCCTGGAGCTGGGCGCGGTGCCGACCGTGCACGCGGAGAACGGCGAGCTGGTCTATCACCTGCAACGCAAGTTGATGGCCCAGGGCATGACCGGCCCTGAAGCGCATCCGCTGTCGCGTCCTTCGCAGGTTGAAGGTGAAGCGGCGAGCCGGGCGATCCGTATCGCCGAAACCCTGGGCACACCTTTGTATCTGGTGCATGTCTCGACCAAGGAGGCGCTCGACGAAATCACCTACGCCCGCAGCAAGGGCCAGCAAGTCTACGGCGAGGTACTGGCCGGGCATCTGCTGCTGGACGACAGCGTCTACCAACACCCGGACTGGCAGACCGCCGCCGGTTACGTGATGAGCCCGCCCTTCCGTCCTCGCGGTCATCAGGAAGCGCTTTGGCACGGCTTGCAATCGGGCAACCTGCACACCACCGCCACCGACCACTGCTGCTTCTGCGCCGAGCAAAAAGCCGCCGGCCGTGACGATTTCAGCAAGATCCCCAATGGCACCGCCGGGATCGAAGACCGCATGGCGGTGCTCTGGGACGAAGGGGTGAACACCGGCCGCTTGTCGATGCAACACTTCGTGGCGCTGACCTCCACCAACACCGCGAAGATCTTCAACCTCTACCCGCGCAAGGGGGCGATTCGCGTCGGTGCCGATGCCGATCTGGTGCTGTGGGACCCGCAGGGTACGCGGACGATTTCGGCGAAGACGCATCACCAGCAGGTCGACTTCAACATCTTCGAAGGCAAGACCGTGCGCAGCGTGCCGAAGCCATACCATCAGCCAGGGCCGGGTGGTCTGGGCCGATGGCGACTTGCGGGCCGAGCGTGGTGCCGGACGGTATGTCGAACGGCCGGCGTATCCGGCGGTGTTTGATTTGCTGAGCAAGCGGGCTGAGTTGAATCGGCCGGTTGCGGTTAAACGCTGAAACCGAGGCCTTCGGCCTTCGCTGGCGAGCCAGCTCCTACCGTTGGAATGCGTTCCCCTGTAGGAGCTGGCTTGCCAGCGAAGGCGCCGGCACAGACAACAAAAAAAACATGCCCACCAGAGGCAGCACCTCAATAACCGTGAGGCCAACACCGTGATCAAGACCCTGAACCACCTCCCGCATCCCCATGAGAATGCGGCCGCCCTCGCCGGCCATTTCACCGACCTGGCGCCGCCACTCAACGACCGCCAGGCCCACCTGGAAGCCTCGCGCTGCCTGTATTGCTACGATGCGCCCTGCGTGAATGCCTGTCCGAGCGACATCGACATTCCCTCGTTCATCCGCAACATCCACCAGGACAACGTGCAGGGCGCCGCGCAGAAGATTCTCTCGGCCAATATTCTCGGTGGCAGTTGCGCGCGGGTGTGCCCGACGGAAATCCTCTGCCAGCAAGCCTGTGTGCGCAACAACGCCGAGGAATGCGCACCGGTGCTGATCGGCCTGTTGCAACGCTACGCGGTGGACAACGCGCACTTCAGCGAACATCCGTTCCAGCGCGCCGCTGCCACCGGCAAGCGCATCGCCGTGGTCGGTGCCGGTCCTGCCGGGTTGTCCTGCGCTCACCGCAGCGCCATGCACGGGCATGACGTGGTGATATTCGAGGCGCGGGAAAAAGCGGGCGGCCTCAATGAATACGGGATCGCAAAGTACAAGCTGGTGGACGATTACGCACAGAAGGAGCTGGAATTCCTGCTGCAGATCGGTGGCATCGAAATCCGCCACGGCCAAAAGCTTGGCGAGAACCTGACCTTGAGCGATCTGCATCAACAATTCGATGCGGTGTTCCTCGGGCTCGGGTTGGCGGCCAGCAAGCAACTGGGGTTGCCTCATGAAGACGCACCCGGTCTGCTCGCCGCCACCGACTACATCCGCGAACTGCGCCAGGCCGATGACCTGACTCAACTGCCGCTGGCGGACCATTGCATCGTGCTCGGTGCCGGCAACACCGCCATCGACATGGCCGTGCAAATGGCCCGTCTCGGTGCTCGCGACGTCAACCTGGTGTATCGCCGCGGAGTCGCGGACATGGGGGCCACCGGCCACGAACAGGACATCGCCAAGGCCAATCAGGTACGTCTGCTGACCTGGGCCCAACCCGAGGAAGTGTTGCTTGACCCTCAAGGCCAGGTGCGCGGCATGCGCTTCGCCCGCACCCACCTGGTGGAAGGTCGCCTGCAAACCACCGGGGAAACCTTTGACCTGGCCGCCGACGCCATCTTCAAAGCCATCGGCCAGGCCTTCGACGCCGGCGCCCTCGCCGATCCCCTGGCCCGTGAACTCAAGCGCCAGGGCGAGCGCATCCTGGTCGACGAACAGCTGCGCACCAGCATCCCCGGGGTGTATGCCGGCGGCGATTGCACCAGCCTCGATCAAGACCTCACCGTGCAGGCCGTGCAGCACGGCAAACTGGCTGCCGAAGCCATCAACGCCCAACTCATGCTCAACGTGGAGGCTGCGTAAATGGCCGATCTCTCGATTGTCTTCGCCGGCATCAAAGCCCCCAACCCGTTCTGGCTGGCCTCCGCGCCCCCCACCGACAAAGCCTACAACGTGGTCCGCGCCTTCGAGGCGGGCTGGGGTGGCGTGGTCTGGAAAACCCTGGGAGAAGACCCGGCGGCGGTCAACGTGTCGTCGCGTTACTCCGCGCATTTCGGGCCCAACCGTGAAGTAGTGGGCTTCAACAACATCGAACTGATCACCGATCGGTCGTTGGAGATAAACCTGCGGGAAATCACCCAGGTCAAAAAAGACTGGCCGGACCGCGCGCTAATCGTCTCGTTGATGGTGCCCTGCGTGGAAGAGTCATGGAAATTCATCCTGCCGCTGGTGGAAGCCACCGGCGCCGACGGCATCGAGCTGAACTTCGGTTGCCCCCACGGCATGCCGGAACGGGGCATGGGCGCAGCGGTCGGCCAAGTGCCGGAGTATGTCGAGCAAGTCACCCGCTGGTGCAAGACGTATTGCTCGCTGCCAGTCATCGTCAAGCTCACGCCGAACATCACCGACATCCGCGTCGCCGCCCGCGCCGCCCATCGCGGCGGTGCCGATGCGGTGTCGCTGATCAACACCATCAACTCGATCACCAGCGTCAACCTGGAACGCATGGTCGCCAACCCTGCGGTCGGCAGCCAGAGCACCCACGGCGGTTATTGCGGGTCGGCGGTCAAGCCGATCGCGTTGAACATGGTCGCCGAAATCGCCCGCGACCCACAGACCCAGGGCCTGCCGATCTGTGGCATCGGCGGGATTGGCAGCTGGCGCGACGCGGCGGAATTCATCGCCCTGGGCAGCGGCGCGGTGCAGGTGTGCACGGCGGCGATGCTGCATGGTTTCCGGATAGTCGACGAGATGAAGGATGGCTTGTCACGCTGGATGGACAGTCAGGGTTATGCCAACGTCGCCGATTTTTCAGGACGTGCGGTGAGCAACACCACGGACTGGAAGTACCTCGACATCAACTATCAGGTGATCGCGAAGATTGACCAGGAGGCCTGCATCGGCTGCGGTCGCTGTCATATCGCCTGCGAAGACACCTCGCACCAGGCGGTGGCCAGCCTCAAACAGGCGGACGGCACGCACAGGTATGAAGTGATCGATGAGGAGTGCGTGGGCTGCAACCTGTGCCAGATCACCTGCCCGGTGCAGGACTGCATCGAGATGGTGCCGATGGAGAACGGCAAGCCGTTTCTGGATTGGGATCATGATCCGAGGAATCCTTATCATGTTGCCGTTTAAGGCAGGCGCTGACTGAATTGACGCCTTCGCGGGCAAGCCTCGCTCCTACAGAGTTCTTTGGCGTACACAGGATTTGTGTACGACATAAATCCCTGTAGGAGCGAGGCTTGCCCGCGAAGAGGCCAGCAGCCCCACCAAAATCCTCAAGGGTCCAACCCAATCCCCACCCGACGTCCACCCAACCTATCAGTTCTGCTAGTAGACGAAACGCCCACTATCTCCGAAGCTGACACCCATCCAATTCCCCTGCGAAGGACCGCACCATGTCAACCGCATCATTGAAAATCCTGTGCCGCTATCAATACGACCCATTGGATCGCCTCATGGGCGTGGGGGTTCTGGAACGCACCGGCACCCAGCGCTTCTACCAGCAAGATCACCTGACTACCGAACTGGGAGAGCAGGCGCAACGAACCATCTTCCGCCATCAAACTCGGCCATTGGCGCAGCAACAAAACACAGACGGCGTCACCGCGACCACACTGTTGGCAACCGACCAAGCCCATTCGCCGCTGCAGACCCTTGCGGAAACCAACCCGCAGCAACTGGCCTATACCGCCTACGGCCATCACCCGGAAGAAAGTGGTCTGAGCCGTTTGCTAGGGTTTAATGGTGAATGCCCCGATTCTATTACTGGGCACTATTTATTAGGCCAGGGTACGCGGGCATTTAATCCCGTGTTGATGCGCTTCAACAGCCCGGACGAGTTGAGCCCGTTTGGCGAGGGAGGAATTAATTGTTATGCCTACTGCCAGGGGGACCCCATAAACTTTAATGACCCAACTGGCAATATGCGTCTTAAAGCATTACCACGAAAAATAGTTAGAATACTGGAGGGGCGCATACAAAAGCCTCGGTACGCAATAGAACATGCTGCCAGACCTAACCTTCCGACGCGCAACTCGTCGTTTAACGCCACGGATACCTCCGCCACTGTTAGCGCCCCTCAACCAGGACCCAGCACTTCAACTCTAGCTCCTCAGGAAGTTTTATATCCGCACCAACTTCCCGCAACCAAAACAAACACGCCTAAACTTAGCACTCCGAAAAACCAGAACTACCGGAATCTGTTAAAAGACGCAGAGAAATATGACAACTATATAAAACAGAACAAAGACTACAAGCCAGTAACCAGTGGCGACCTTTTAGAAAAGGCGACTAAATATACCGAAAAAGCCAATCCACCAAAGAATACAACGCCTCAAGTAACAATTCACAAAGCAAAACAATCCCTCCGAAGAACAGAGATGGAAGTCAAGCGGTACAACATTAGAAAAATGGAAGGTAATAACCCCTCTTAAACAGCGCATATCGATTATCGGGCGATAGTTCGGGATACGTTATAACTCCCCCCCGAACTACGGCTCCAACCCAATCCCCCGCAATATCACGCTGGTCACCGTCTGCACCGCCCGCTCGAACTGCATGTCCGACAACGGCTGATGATCATTCAAAATATTCACCTGATGATCAAAATCCGCATAATGCTGAGTCGACGCCCAGATCATATACAGCAAGCTCGAAGGCTCCACCGGCAGGATGCGTTTGTCCTCTACCCACTGGCGGATTTTCGCTTCTTTCATCTTGGCCCAGTCGTACAGGCTGGCGTCCAGTTTCTCGCCCAGGGTCGGCGCGCGTGGATGATTTCGTTGGCCCAGACTTTTGAGCCATAAGGCCGGCTGCGGGAGTGGTTCATCTTGGCGCGGATGTAGCTGCTGAGGACCACCCGGGGGTCGTCGAACATCTCGAAGCACAGGGCGTCCTGTTTCCAGACTTCGAGCAGGTCGAACAGCACGGCGCTGTACAGCTCGCTTTTGGTGCTGAAGTAGTAATGCAGGTTGGAGCGCGGCAGTTGCACCTCGGCGGCGATGTCGGCCATGGCGGTGCTGCCGAAGCCTTTTTCGGCGAAGACCTTTTCGGCCCCCAGCAGAATTTTCTCGACGTTACTGCGGCGGATCTCGATCTTGTGATTGCCCATGAGGGCTCCCTGGCAACAGCATTGGCCAAGACTAGCATCCGCTCTACTTAGGGGCGACAGGGGAAAACGAATCTTCCTACGCCCGGTTTCATGCTCATGCAGGTAAACTGCCCGCCTCTTCGAACCTGCCTCTGAGGTATCCACGATGCTGCTCAAGAACGCCCTGACCACCGCCGCCCTCCTCGGCGCCCTGTTCGCCGCCTCATCGGTGTTGGCCCATGCCCATTTGAAAAGCCAGACCCCGGCCGCCGACAGCACCGTCAACGCACCGGCGGAACTGCGCCTGGTGTTTTCCGAAGGCATCGAAGCAACCTTCACCAAGGTCACCCTCAGCAAGGACGGCGCCGCGGTTCCGGTGAAAAGCCTGGCCACCGAAGGCAGCGATAAAAAGACCCTGGTGGTGACCCCGGCGGCGCCATTGGCGGCCGGTTCGTACAAAGTCGAGTGGCATGCGGTGTCGGTCGATACCCACAAAAGCGAAGGCGCCTACAGCTTCAAGGTTGGCCAGTAATTCATGACGAGTGCGATGGTGCTGTGCCGTTTCCTGCATTTCACCGTGGTGTTGATGCTGTTTGGAGCCTGGATTTTCAAGCCTTTGCTGTTGGGCCGCGAAACTGCTTTGGACCGGCCTCTGGCGCGGATCAGCCGGTGGCTGGCAGGGGTGGCGTTGCTCAGTGGCGTCGGCTGGTTGTTGCTGATCACCGCCAACATGGCCGGCTCCTGGACGGCGGCATTCGATCCGTCGACCCTGGAGCTGGTGTTGGACAAGACGTTTTTCGGTCAGGTCTGGCGCTGGCATTTGCTGCTCAATCTGCTGTTGCTGGCGTTGCTGTTCACGCCGCTGCATAGCAGCCTGCCCTGGCGGATAGTCTTGAGCGGCCTGTTGCTGGCGACATTGGCCCCGGTTGGCCATGGCGCCATGCTCGACGGCAACGCAGGCCGGTTACTGATCCTCAACCAGGTCATCCACCTGACCTGCGTCGGCGCCTGGCTCGGCGGGTTGATGGTGTTGGTGATGATCCTGCTGCGACCAGACCCACACTCCGTCAAAGCGCTATTGCAACGCTTCAGCGGTGTCGGTTATGCGTTGGTGGCCGGGTTGCTGATCACCGGCTTGATCAATGTGCGGGTATTGACCGGGGCGTTCTGGCCAACGCCATTGTTGAGTGGATTTGCCTTGATTCTGTTGATCAAGGTGGTGCTGGTGGGCGCGATGCTGGGGTTGGCGCTGTTCAATCGGTTGCGGATCAGGGATTGCGAGCGGCGCATGACGGCGTTGCGTGCCAGCGTGATGCTGGAGTGGTTGCTGGGGATTGGGGCGGTGGCGGCGGTTTCGCTGCTCGGTACCTTGCCGCCAATGATCATCAACTGAAATACGCCCCCCTGTAGGCGCTGGCTTGCCAGCGAAGGCGGTGTGTCAGCCAACATATTTATCGACTGAACGGACGCCTTCGCTGGCAAGTCAGCTCCTACCGGGGTCCATCGACATACGACCAAAGTCGTTAAGTCATCGTATAACTTCTGATTGACTTTCCCCGAAGCCCTCGCAAATAATCGCCCCATGTTGTACGACGACGTATGACGACAATAAAAACAAAAAGTAAAGGGAGCGTCACAGTGACCAAGCTCGTCCGCAATTCCTCCGTCAGCACCCCTCGTCCTGCCTTCGCACGCCGTCATGCCCTGAGCCTGATCAGCTTCAGCAGCCTGGCTTTCGCCCTGCCCCTGACCGGCAACGCCGAGGGCTTCGTCGATGACGCCAAGGCCACGCTGAACCTGCGCAACGCCTACTTCAATCGCAACTTCACCAACCCGGCCAACGCCCAGGGCAAGGCTGAAGAGTGGACGCAAAGCTTCATCCTCGACGCGAAGTCAGGGTTCACCCCGGGACCTGTCGGTTTTGGCGTAGACGTGCTCGGTATGTACTCGCAGAAGCTTGACGGTGGCCAAGGCACCGGCGGCACGCAGTTGTTGCCGATCCATGATGACGGTCGTCCTGCGGACAATTTCGGGCGACTGGGTGTGGCGCTGAAAGGCAAAATCTCGAAGACCGAAGTGAAGGTCGGCGAATGGATGCCGGTGCTGCCGATCCTGCGCGCCGACGACGGCCGTTCCCTGCCGCAGACCTTTCGCGGTGGCCAGGTGACCTCGACCGAGATCAGCGGCCTGACGCTCTACGGCGGTCAGTTCCGTGCCAACAGCCCGCGCAACGACGCGAGCATGGAAGACATGTTCATGAACGGCAAGGCCGCCTTCACGTCAGACCGCTTCAACTTCGGCGGCGGTGAATACGCGTTCAACGACAAGCGCACCCAGGTCGGTGTCTGGTATGCGGAACTCAGCGACATCTATCAGCAGCAGTATTTCAACCTGAGCCACAGCCAGCCCCTCGGCGACTGGACCCTCGGCGCCAACCTCGGGTACTTCATTGGCAAGGAAGACGGCAGCGCCCTGGCCGGCGACCTCGACAACAAAACCGCATTCGCCCTGCTCTCGGCCAAGTACGGCGGCAACACCTTCTATGTCGGCCTGCAAAAGCTCAGCGGCGACGATGTCTGGATGCGGGTCAACGGCACCAGCGGCGGCACCCTGGCCAACGATAGTTACAACGCCAGCTATGACAACGCCAAGGAAAAATCCTGGCAACTGCGCCACGACTACAACTTCGTCGCCCTCGGTGTTCCCGGACTGACCCTGATGAACCGCTACATCAGCGGCGATAACGTGCACACCGGCACGATCACCGACGGCAAGGAATGGGGCCGCGAATCGGAGCTGGCCTACACCGTGCAGAGCGGCGCGCTGAAAAACCTCAACGTCAAATGGCGCAACGCGAGCATCCGCCGGGATTTCAGTACCAACGAATTCGATGAGAACCGGATTTTCATCAGCTATCCGCTTTCGTTGTTGTAGGAGCAAGCTTGCTCGCGATGGACGTTAACGATGACGCGTTTTTCCTGAATGAATGCGCCGCTCCCGAGCCCATCGCGAGCAAGCTCGCTCCTACAGTGTTCGGTGTGTATCAGCAGAGGCATGACCCTCTGTCAATTTCCACCAGCGCCGCGTTGACAAAACCGGGGAAGCCTAACGATACTCCAAGCTAGTCGTACGACAACCTACAACAAACCTCAATAATAATTGCTGTCCAGGGACTCCCATGACTACAACTCAAACAGCCCCTTTCAACCGCCTTCTGCTGACCGGTGCCGCCGGTGGCCTGGGCAAAGTGCTGCGCGAAACGCTGCGGCCTTATGCCAAGGTTATTCGCCTGTCGGACATTGCCGACATCGCCCCGGCCATCGATGACCGCGAAGAAGTCGTCACCTGCGACCTTTCCGACAAGCAAGCGGTGCATCGACTGGTCGAAGGCGTGGACGCCATCCTGCACTTCGGCGGCGTGTCGGTAGAACGCTCGTTCGAAGAGATCCTCGGCGCCAACATCTGCGGCGTGTTCCATATCTACGAAGCCGCGCGCCGGCATGGCGTCAAGCGCGTGATTTTCGCCAGCTCCAACCATGTGATCGGCTTCTACCAGCAGGACCAGGTCATCGACGCACACTCCCCGCGTCGCCCGGACAGTTACTACGGCTTGTCCAAGTCCTACGGCGAAGACATGGCCACCTTCTACTTCGATCGTTATGGGATCGAGACCGTCAGCATCCGCATCGGCTCCTCGTTTCCGGAACCGCAAAACCGCCGGATGATGAGCACCTGGCTGAGCTTCGGCGACCTCACGCAATTGCTCGAACGTGCATTGCTCACCCCTGGCGTCGGCCACACCGTGGTGTACGGCATGTCCGATAACAAGGATGTCTGGTGGGATAACCGTTTCGCGACGGCCCTGGGCTATTCCCCCAAGGACAGCTCCGAAGTGTTCCGCGACAAAGTCGAAGCCCAGCCGATGCCGGCCGCCGATGATCCGGCGCGGGTCTATCAAGGTGGCGCTTTCTGCGCGGCCGGCCCGTTCGGCGACTGAACCCAAACCGATCCCCACATTTAAAGCCCAAGGGAATGAGTCGCCATGCACGCCGAATTGATTGTCGATGCCCGTAACGCGGTGGGTGAAAGCCCGGTCTGGGTCGCCGAGGAAAACGCCCTGTACTGGGTCGATATTCCCGCCGGAGGCCTGCAACGCTGGAGCGCCGACAGCGGGCATGTCGAGGCCTGGAAAGCCCCGCAAATGCTCGCCTGCATCGCGCGTCAAAGTAATGGACGCTGGGTGGCCGGCATGGAGAGCGGCTTCTTTGAGCTGCACCCGCATAACGACGGCAGTCTCGACAGCGAACTGCTGGCCGAGGTGAATCACGCCGTTGCCGACATGCGCCTCAACGACGGTCGTTGCGATCGCCAGGGACGCTTCTGGGCGGGCAGCATGGTGCTGAACATGGGCGCCAACGCCGCCGAGGGCACGCTTTATCGCTACGGCGCCAGGCAACCGGGGCCGCTGGATGCACAACTCGGCGGGTTCATCGTGCCCAACGGCCTGGGCTTCAGCCCGGATGGCCGCACGATGTACCTGTCGGACTCCCATTCCCTGGTCCAGCAGATCTGGGCTTTCGACTACGACATCGACAACGGCACGCCGTCCAATCGCCGGCTGTTCGTCGACATGCATCAGTTCCCCGGGCGTCCCGACGGCGCCGCGGTGGATGCCGATGGCCTGCTGCTGGATCTGCGCCAACGACGCCGGGCTGATCCATCGTTTCACCCCCGATGGCCGACTGGACCGCTCCCTCGCGGTCCCGGTGAAAAAACCGACGATGTGCGCCTTCGGCGGCAGTCGACTGGACACGCTGTTCGTGACCTCGATCCGCCCCGGCGACGACCAGGACGCACAGTCACTGGCCGGTGGCGTATTTGCCCTCAATCCCGGTGTGAAAGGTTTGCCGGAACCTGCGTTCAACCCATTGCCGTAACCGCTTGTGCTGCACCGCTGCGCCTTGAAAACAACAATAACAAGACTGGAGACACACCCCATGGACTTCAAACGCACCTTGCTCGCCGCTGCACTCCCTTTCGTGTTCACCCTCAGCAGTACCGCCCACGCGCTGGAAATCAAATTTGCCGACATCCATCCCGCCGGTTACCCGACCGTGGTGGCGGAAGAACAGTTGGGCAAGACTCTGGTGGCCGACAGTAACGGCAAGTTGACATTCAAGATGTTCGCCGGCGGTGTGCTCGGCTCGGAAAAAGAAGTGGTGGAACAGGCCCAGGTCGGCGCCATCCAGATGGCCCGGGTCAGCCTGGGCATCGTCGGGCCGGTGGTGCCGGACGTGAACGTGTTCAACATGCCGTTTGTATTCCGCGACCAGGCGCACATGCGCAAGGTCATCGACGGTGAAGTCGGCGACGAGATCCTGGCGAAGATCACCGACTCCGAATTCGGCCTGGTCGCCCTGGCCTGGATGGACGGCGGCACGCGCAACATCTACACCAAGAAACCGGTGCGCAGCCTCGCCGACCTCAAGGGCATGAAGATCCGCGTGCAAGGCAACCCGATGTTCATCGAAACCATCAACGCCATGGGTGGCAACGGCATTGCGATGGACACCGGCGAGATCTTCAGTGCGTTGCAGACCGGGGTGATCGACGGCGCGGAAAACAACCCGCCGACCCTGCTCGAACACAACCACTACCAGAACGCCAAGTTCTACAGCCTGACCGGGCACCTGATCCTGCCCGAGCCGATCGTGATGTCGAAAATCACCTGGGACAAACTCACCCCCGAGCAGCAAGTGCTGGTGAAGAACACCGCCAGGGCCGCACAGGCCCAGGAACGCACCCTGTGGGACGCCAAATCCGCCAGCAGCGAAGAGAAACTCAAGGCGGCCGGCGTCGAGTTCATCACCGTCGACAAGAAACCTTTCTATGAGGCCACCGCCTCGGTCAGGGAAAAATACGGCGCGCCCTACGCCGATCTGATCAAGCGCATCGAAGCCGTTCAGTAACCCTCCCTGCATTCATGAAAGGCCCGGCGCCGCTGACGTTGGTGTAGGTCAACGCGCGCCCGGTTACGGTGGAACCCGATGAAGAATCTGCTGCTGCGTATCAACGACAGGATTTACATGACCTGTATCTGGGTCGCCGGCCTGTCAGTCCTGGCCATTGCCCTGATCATTCCCTGGGGCGTGTTTGCCCGCTACATTCTCGGCACGGGGTCGAGCTGGCCGGAGCCCACCGCAATCCTCTTGATGATGGTCTTCACCTTCATCGGTGCCGCCGCCAGTTATCGCGCTGGCGCGCACATGGCAGTGGCCATGCTGACGGACCGCATGACGCCGCAACTGCGCAAGACCATGAGCATCGTCTCGCAACTGCTGATGGCAACGATCTGCCTGTTCATGACGGTCTGGGGCACCAAGCTGTGCATCTCCACCTGGAACCAGTTCATGAGCGCCCTGCCCACCCTGCGAGTCGGCATCACTTACATGCCGATCCCCGTCGGCGGTCTGCTGACGCTGATCTTTGTCCTGGAAAAACTCTTGCTCGGTGACCAGAGCAACCGTCGGGTCGTGCGATTCGACCTGGTTGAAGAAAACGAAGGTGCCGCCTGAATGGACGCTCTGATTCTGCTCGGCAGTTTTATCGCTTTGATCCTGATCGGCATGCCGGTCGCCTATGCCCTGGGCCTTTCCGCCCTGATCGGCGCCTGGTGGATCGACATACCGTTCCAGGCGCTGACGATTCAGGTCGCCGGTGGCGTGAACAAGTTCTCCCTGTTGGCGATCCCGTTCTTCGTCCTGGCGGGCGCGATCATGGCCGAGGGCGGCATGTCCCGGCGGCTGGTGGCGTTTGCCGGGGTGCTGGTGGGTTTCGTGCGTGGCGGGTTGTCGCTGGTCAACATCATGGCCTCGACTTTCTTCGGTGCGATCTCCGGGTCCTCGGTGGCGGATACCGCCTCGGTGGGTTCGGTGCTGATTCCAGAAATGGAACGGCGCGGCTATCCCCGGGAATTCGCCACGGCGGTCACCGTCAGCGGCTCGGTGCAAGCGCTGCTGACTCCGCCCAGCCACAACTCGGTGCTCTACTCGCTGGCCGCCGGCGGTACGGTGTCGATCGCCTCGCTGTTCATGGCCGGCGTGGTCCCGGGCCTGTTGATGAGCGCCTGCCTGATGGTGCTGTGCCTGATCTTCGCCAAAAAACGCAACTACCCCAAGGGCGAAGTCATCCCCATGCGGCAGGCGCTGAAGATCTGCGGCGAAGCGATGTGGGGCCTGATGGCCATGGTGATCATCCTCGGCGGCATTCTCTCGGGTATTTTCACCGCGACTGAATCGGCGGCGATTGCCGTGCTGTGGTCGTTCTTCGTCACCATGTTCATCTACCGCGACTACAAGTGGAGCGAGCTGCCGAAACTGATGCACCGCACGGTACGGACGATTTCGATCGTGATGATCCTGATCGGTTTCGCTGCCAGCTTCGGCTACATCATGACCCTGATGCAGATCCCGTCGAAGATCACCACGATGTTCCTGACCCTGTCGGACAACCGCTATGTGATCCTGATGTGCATCAACGTCATGCTGCTGTTGCTCGGTACGGTGATGGACATGGCGCCGCTGATCCTGATCCTGACACCGATCCTGATGCCGGTGATCCTAGGCATTGGCGTGGACCCGGTGCAGTTCGGCATGATCATGCTGGTCAACCTGGGAATTGGTTTGATCACCCCGCCGGTGGGGGCGGTGCTGTTCGTGGGGTCGGCGGTGGGCAAAGTCAGTATCGAAAAAACCGTGAAGGCGCTGCTGCCGTTCTATGGGGTGCTGTTCCTGGTGCTGATGGCCGTGACCTACATTCCGGCGCTGTCGCTGTGGTTGCCGCATTTGGTGTTGTAGAACGCGGGACCGGACCTGGCAAAAACTTTCGCAACTGTAAAACGCAATACCTGTAGGAGCCCAGGCTTGCCGGCGAAGGCGCATTTGAGATCGCCTTCGCC
>NZ_MULM01000073.1:0-16320 GCF_002029345.1 Pseudomonas sp. VI4.1 | reverse complement strand
GGGCGTCCAGCGCGGCGGCGGTGATCGGGGCGCGGGCCAGGCCGCTGTCGGTGACCAGCAGCGGTCGCTCGATTCCCTGGCTGCGGCAAGTCTCGGCCAGTTCGGCAATGCGCCCGGCACCGAAGCGGATGCTGGTGGGGTAGTTCCAGTTCGCGGTCAGGCTCATGGCTCGCCTCTCAAGGTTCAAGACTCATGGTTCAAATCTCATGGCGCAAATGGAAGGATTTCGCGCGGGTCAGATGTTCGTAGCCCAGGCGCGACAGCGTGACCCCGCGTCCGCTGTTCTTGACCCCGGTCCAGGCCAGGGCCGGGTCGAGGTAATCGCAGCGGTTCATGAACACCGTGCCGGTGTCGATCTGGTTGCCCAGGTGTTCGGCGGCGGCGAGGTGTTGGGTCCAGATGGACGCGCTGAGCCCGAACTCACTGTCGTTCATCAAGGCGATGGCTTCATCGTCGCTGGCCACCGGCATGATGCCGACCACCGGCCCGAAGCTTTCCTCGCGCATCACCGACATCTGATGGCTGACATCGACCAATACCTGAGGTGCGAGGTAAGCGCTGTCCGGCGCGTCGGCGGGAAAGGCCCTTGGGTCGATCAGCGCCCGGGCGCCCTGTGTCAGGGCTTCGGCGATCTGATCGCGGACGAAATCAGCGGCGCCACGTGACACCATCGGGCCGAGCGTGGTGGCTTCGTCCAGCGGATTGCCCAGCACATACTGGCGAGTCAAGGTAACGAATCGCTCGACAAAGGCCGGGTAGAGTTGTTCATCGACATAGATGCGCTCGATCGCGCAGCAGCTCTGTCCGGAGTTGAAGAAGCTGCCGTCCACCAGGTTTTCCACCGCGTGCTCGAGGTTGGCGTCAGCCCGGACATAGGCCGGGTCTTTGCCGCCAAGCTCCAGGCCCACCCCGACGAACTCTCCGATGGCAGCGTGTTCCATGCTCTTGCCACCTTCCACTGAACCTGTGAAGTTCACCTGCTGCACACGTCCGGAGGCAATGATCGCCCCGGTATAAACATGACTGAGCAGCAGGTTCTGGAACAGCCCATCGGGCAGATTGGCGCGGCGGAACGCCTCGGCAAACCGTTCGCCGACCAGCAGCGTTTGTGAAGCATGTTTGAGGATGACGCTGTTGCCGGCCATCAGCGCTGGAATGATCGTATTCACTGCCGTCAGATAGGGGTAATTCCACGGTGCGACGACCAATACCGTACCCAGCGGCTCGCGTTTGATAAATCGGCGAAAGCCCGCGATGGGCGTGGGCTCCAGCGCTGCCAACGCTTCAGGCGCAATGGCGATCATATGCCGGGCACGTTCTTCGAAGCCGCGCAATTCGCCTGCACCGAAGCGCACCGGGCGGCCCATCTGCCAGGCCAGTTCCGGCACGATTTCAGCCTTCATGGCCAACATTGCGTCCACTGCGGCGCTGCAGAAGGCGGCGCGTTCGCTCAGTGGCCGGTGTTTCCACAACGCCTGGGCCGCTTCGGCAGCCGCCAACGCCTGGTCGATCTGCCCGGCATCGGCGCAGCGGCGTTCGGCATAGACCCGGCCATCGACCGGCGAGATGAGCTGAATCGTTGAAGTCATGATCTTCTCGATAAAGGCGGCTCAATAGCGCTCGAAACCGCGCTGCAGTTCCCAGTCGGTAATTCGCCGGTCGTACTCCTTCTGCTCCCATTCGGCGGTGTGCACGTAGTGGTCGATCACTTCATCGCCGAATGCCTCGCGCAACATGCTCGACGTCCTGCATCGCGGCACAGGCCGCGCGCAGGGTCTTGGACACTTCCGGCAGGTGCTCGTCGACGTAGGCATCGCCTTCAAACGGCGGCGCGAGCTCAAGCTTCTCGTCGATCCCGGCCAGCCCGGCGGCAATCAACGCGGCGAACGCCAGGTACGGGTTGAGGTCGGCGCCGCCGATGCGACATTCGATGCGGATGGCTTTGCTGTCCTCGGCGCACAAGCGAAAGCCCGCGGTGCGATTGTCCCGGCTCCAGACCGCCCGCGTCGGGGCAAACGTGCCGGCCTGGAACCGCTTGTAGGAGTTGATGTAGGGCGCGAGGAAACAGGTGATGTCGTTGGCATACTTGAGCTGCCCGGCCACCCAGGCGCGCATCAGCTTCGACATGCCGAACTGCGCCTTGGCGTCGAAGAACAGCGACTTCTTGCCATTCTTGTCCCACAGCGAATTGTGGATGTGACTGCTGGAGCCGGCCGCGTCATAACGCCACTTGGCCATGAAGGTGATCGCCTTGCCCTGCAACTGCGCGATCTCCTTGCAGGCGTGCTTGATGATGACGTGGTGGTCGGCCATGGTCAGCGCATCGGCATAGCGGATGTTGATCTCTTCCTGCCCAGGCCCCCATTCACCCTTGGAGTTTTCCACGGGAATGCCCGAGGCCTGCAGATGTTTGCGAATCGCCCGCAGCACCGGTTCCTCGCGGGTGGTCTGCAGGATGTTGTAATCCTCGATGTAATGGCCGGCCGTCTTGGGCTGGTGGTAGTTGCGGTGGTGAATGGCTTCGTAGCTCTCGTCGAACAGATAGAACTCCAGTTCCGAGGCGAACATGCCGGTATAACCGCGCTGGCGCAGGCGCTCGATCTGCTTTTTCAGGATGGCCCGCGGGCTGTGCGGCAAGTCTTGCCGATGGTGATGATCGAGCACGTCGCACAGCACCAGCGCCGTGCACTCCAGCCAGGGCACCCGGCGCAAGGTGGCCATGTCCGGCTTGAGCACAAAGTCGCCATAGCCTTTGCTCCAGCTGGCGGCGGCATAACCCGGCACCGGTTCCATGTCGATGTCATCGGCCAGCAGGTAATTGCAGCAGTGGGTTTCTTCATGGCCGCTGTCGATGAAAAACTCGACCTGGAAGCGCTTGCCGACCAGCCGCCCCTGCATATCGACCATGCACACCAGCACGGTATCGATTTCGCCGGCAGCCGCGGCACGCTTGAGTTGGTCGAAACTGAGGAGGGGCTCGGTCATCACGTCAGTCCTGCGTGAAGGGGTTGGACCTTTCTGAAATAGCTGTTGCAGACGCTCTCCAGAAAAAACCAAAACCTGCAGACGCGAGCATCGTGGGCAATGAGCTGTTCTTAGCTTAGCTTACTGTTGGAATGCGCAAGTTTCGCCAATCGACGCCGAACAAGGCGGGCCGGGCACCGGCTCGCGAGGAGACACAGATGGGCAAGAAAAAAGAGCACAACCCGTACCGCCAACTGAAAAAGCAGTACCCCGATTACCTGGCCGCCGTGCAGGCGCTGGGTACGGCGGTGCGGCATGCCGGGCCCCTGGACGATGCCGTGCCAGCTGATCCAGCTCGGCGCCGCGGCAGCCATTCGCTCCGAGGGCGCGGTGCACAGCCATGCCAGGCGGGCCCTGGAAGCAGGCGCTACGCCAGAGCAGATCCGTCACGCACTGATCGCGGCTGACGAGCACGATCGGTTTCCCTACCGTCGTCGCGGCCATCAGCTGGGTGGAGGATGTGCTCGAGCAATGAACGGGCCGCCATCTACCTTGTTTGATCCGCGCGGCTGCTTAGGGCGACGGCCAATGCGGTGACGATCAGCCCCAATGCAACGGCAAAGGTGATCCGCAGGCCGCTGGCCACTGCATCGGGGTGCGCATTGCTGATCTCGGCCGTCGCCGAGGCCAGCGCAAACACTGCACCCAAGGCGCTGGCCCCGGTGATGAGCCCCAGATTGCGCGACAGGTTGAGCAGGCCGGAGATGACGCCCCGCTGGTCCGGCGCCACATCGGCCATGACCGCGGTGTTGTTGGCCGTCTGGAACAGCGCATAGCCGAGGGTGACGACCACCATGGGCACGAGGTAGCCGCCGATGCCGAGCGTGGGTGGCAATACCGATAGCGCGAGACAGCCGGCCGCCATGGCGAGCAGCCCGGCGAGGGTCATGCGTTGCGCGCCAAAATAGTCGGCGATGCGACCTGCGGGCACGCCCGTCAGCGCCACCACAAACGGCCCGACCGACAGCACCAGCCCGACCCTGACGGCATCCAGTCCGAGTGCCTGCGAGAGATAGAAGGGCCCGACCACCAGCGTCGCCATGATCACTGTCGCCAACCAGTGCGCTCATGGCGAGGCTGGCGCCGAGTTGCGGATCACGCAACAGCGACAACCTGATCAAGGGGGAGCCGACTCGGGACTCGGTGAAGACGAAGAGGGCGCAGCCAACACCTGCCGCCACCAGCAACGCCAGATTGAGGTGACCGAAGCTGCCGCGTCCGAGTGTCATGGCCAAGGCGTAGGCCCCCAGCGTCAGCGCCAACAGCAGGGTGCCCAGCGAGTCGAAGCGGGCACCCTCGGACCTGGTTTTGGGGCGATCGGCCGGCAAGTGGCGATGCGCGAGCACCCCGTAACCAGACCCAGTGGCACGGTGCTCAGGAAGAGTGCCTGCCAGCCGAAACCGGCGATCAGCATGCCGCCCAGGGACGGCCCCAACGCGGTGCCAATCGCCGACATCGTCCCCAGCAACCCCATGGCGCTGCCGGTTTTTTCCTTGGCCACCGTCTCGCCGACGAAAGCCATGGTCAGCGCCATCATCATTGCCGCGCCGAGCCCCTGCAGCGCCCGGGCGCCTATCAGCAGCCACAGCGTCGGCGCCAGGGCGCACAGGGCCGAGGCCAGGGTGAACAGGCCAATGCCGCACAGCAGCAGGAGTCGACGACCGATGAGGTCGCCGAGCCGACCGACGCTGACGATCAGGCTGGTGATCGCCAGCAGATAAGCGAGGACGATCCATTGCACCTGCTGGAACGGGGCGTCGAATACGGCGGCCAGGGTCGGCAGGCCGACGTTGGCGATGCTGGTGCCCAGCGCGGACAGCAACATCGACAGCGCCAGGCTGGCCAATGCCCAGCGCACTGAGGCAGTGGGTTGTACGGAGTCCGCTGCTGCAATAGTTGGCTTCATCTCGCCCCTCTTTTGTGAAGTCACTCCCCAAGTGGAGCTGTCACAAAGGTACGTCCGGGCCTAACATGGCGGAAGGCGCAGCAGTTGCAGTTGATAAGTGCGTCAAACGCCATGTCACCATGCCGAGGGGCGATAGATGTCCACTCCCGATTTCAATCTGCTGGTCACCCTTGATGTGCTGCTTGCCGAAGGCAGCGTTGCGCGCGCCGCCAAGCGCTTGCGACTGAGCCCTTCGGCGATGAGTCGGGCGCTGGCACGCTTGCGCGAAACCACCGGCGATCCGCTGCTGGTCAGGGCCGGACGGAGCCTGGTGCCGACACCCCGGGCGCTGGAGCTGCGTGAGCGGGTCAGTCAGCTGGTGCAGGACGCAGAAGCGGTATTGCGGCCAGCCGAGCAGCCGGACCTCAGGCAACTCAGCCGCACCTTCACCCTGCGCAGCAGTGAAGGCTTCGTCGAGAATTTCGGCGCGGCGCGCATTGCGCGCATGGCCGGGCAGCGCCCGGGGTACGGCTGCGCTTCATGCACAAACCCGACAAGGACAGCACTGCATTGCGCGACGGCACGATCGATCTGGAGACGGGCGTAGTGGGCAAGTCGGCCAGCCCCGAGTTGCGGACACAGGGCTTGTTTCGCGACCGTTTGATTGGCGTTATACGCGGGGGGCATCCACTGGCGCAGGGCGAGATCACCCCCGCCCGGTTTGCGGCGGGCAGCCACATCAGCGTGTCCCGGCGGGGGCTCGAAAGGGGGCCGATCGATGAGGCCCTGGCGTCGCGGGAACTGGAGCGGCAGATCGTGACCATAGTCGCCGGTTTCTCGACCGCCCTGGCCCTGGCCCGGGCTACCGACCTGATCGCCAGTGTGCCTGAACGGCATACCGCCAGCCTGCGCGAAGGGATGCACAGCTTCGCTTTACCCTTTGCCGTGCCGACGTTCACCGTGGCCATGCTGTGGCACCCGCGGCTGGATGCGGATCCTGCCCACCGGTGGTTGCGCAGTTGTGTTCATGAGGTGTGTGCGCAGTAAGGCAACAACTCGTGATCAAGTTGAAACCCCTGTACACAGGCGCATCAGTGTTAACCAGCCGGTGTCAAAAGGTAAATGAACGGGACGAATGCTGCGCCATTCCGACGTCCAGCAGATGCTCGACCAGCACGTCGTTCAAGAAGCGGAACTGATCGTTGAGCCCGACCACTTCGTTGTTGAAGTGGTGGGTGGCAGCCGGCATCAGCAACGCCTCGAAGTCCTGGTCGAACACCAGCGAGCGTTCTTTGCGCGAAACGACTTGCTGGGCGTAGTAGTTGTTGCCGAACACCGGAAAACTCACGGCCAGGGTAATGGCGTGGATCATGACGTGCGCTCCTCGGACAGGATGTACCAGGCAAAAATGCTCAGGGTGACGGCGGTCAGGGCCAGGCAGGTCAGGAGATGGATGATCATGATGTGCCCCTCCGGTGCGGGGTTTTGTGATGGGTTGAGATTGATCCTACGCTGACGGGTTTTTAGCGGAAGGCATTCGTGGCGATGGTGGATATCGATGTAAGTGATGGTCGGGTATTTTGTGGTGTTCTTGAGGGCCTCTTCGCGAGCAAGCCCGCTCCCACAGTGGATTTGTGGTGGGACACTGTTTCGTGAACGACACAGTCCCAATGTGGGAGCGGGCTTGCTCGCGAAGAGGCCCTGAGGCCCCGCCACAACATCCAGACGAATGGCCAAGGACTGCCACCTATACTCAAATCAGAAGGCTTCCAACCCCCGGATATCCTGTTCAGGGGAAGTCTGTAGGACACCGCGATCTTGAACCTGCGTTCGCTGATCGTCGCCGTGCTGGTGGTGCTGGCGGGGTGCGTCGCGCCTGCGCGTGCCCCGGTGACAGCCCCGCCGGTGGTGATTTCCCAGAGCACCTGGCAGCAGGTGGACCGGGAGATCGTTGCAGCGTCGCAATCGGCCACCGAGCAGGCCAAGATCTACTCGCGCGGTGCCATGGATTACTGGCGAACCCGGGTCTATCAATTGACCGAAGAAAACTTCATCCCCTGGTTCAGCAGTTACTGGACCCAGGAATGGATATCGATGAAGGTCAGCTGGTACAGCCTCAGCGCGAAGGGCGAACAGGATGCCTCGGCCAAGCGCCTGGCCGCCTATCTGCTGGAGCAATACCAGGAGCGGGTGCTGGCGCCGGTCGCGGTGGAGATCGATCCCGACCAGATTCTCAGCCTGGCCATGGCGTTCTACGTCGACATTCTTCAGGAAGAACTGCAGCGCATCTCCCAGCGCCATGGCGTACCGATGGCCCAGCTCAATGGCCGGATCCAGAAGATCCCGGCCATCGCCCTGGGACCGCCGCCGGCACGGAACGCCTCGCTTTACCAGGTGGTGCATACCCAGCCGCTGAATACCTTGCCGGCGTATGCGGCGATGATCGACAGATTCACAAAGCGGGCGGCGACAAGGGCGTGGACAACACTGACACCGCCATGGCGCCGGTAGCCAAGCGTGCGAGCAAAAGGATCGAAGCCGAAATGGCCCCGCGCGGGGCTGCCAGTGCCGTGGCCGCAGCCGCGGGGAAACTGGCCGGGGCGTTGATTTCCGTGGGGGTGGCGGGCGTACGGGCGATCATTCAGGCCAACGACCGGCCGGATAGCGAAGCGCTGATTCGCAGCAGCCTGGGCAATACGTTCGACAAGGCCTGGGTGAAGCTGGTGCAAAACCCGACGAGCGGCGTGATGGCGGGGACGCTGTAGATGGCGGCGCAGATTGAAGGCAACCTGGCGAGCAGCGCCGAAGTACCGTCGGTCAGTTCGGGCAGCGGATCGGTCGATTGGACCGCGACCCAGTCGACTAACCAGCAGATGGCCCCATGACCCAAGGAGAACGACCATGTCCTACGTAGATGGCTTTGTGATTGCCGTACCTACCGCCAACCGCGAAAAATTCAAGCAACACGCCGAGTCCGCCGCCGCCATTTTCATCGAGAACGGGGCGCTCAGCCTTGCCGAATGCTGGGGCGACGATGTACCTGATGGCAAGGTGACGTCATTTCCCATGGCGGTGAAGCTCAAGGACGACGAAACCGTGGTGTTTTCCTGGATCGTCTGGCCCGACAAGGCCACGCGGGACAAGGGCATGGAAAAACTCATGGCCGATCCGCGGCTGCAGCCCGACGTCAATCCGATGCCGTTCGATGGCCAGCGCATGATCTTCGGCGGTTTCGACATGCTCGTGAAGGCTTGAAAGCCTCGGGCAGGATCACTCCGGCGTCGGGGTGATCCTGCAACTCTTGCGTTGACGAATCTCGCTGTCCGACGGCCGCTCCCTGACGAACTCGAAGCGCGGCTCACCTTCGTTGTAATGAACCAGCCAACCCCATTCCAGCTCGGTCTCATCCTGCCCGGGTTTCGGTGGCACGGCCCACCATGGCTCCTTGCTGATGATTTCTCGCATGGCCCCCTCCAGTTGAATCGTTTGCATGAACTATAACTTGGATGTCAGGAGGTGCCACGCATGAGCGACGAATCCCACGAGCCGTTGAAACGACTGTTTTTTGCCCTGGACTGCGCGCCTGCCCAACGCAAGGCGATTGCCCAATGGCGCGCTGACCTGCAGCTCAGGAGCGGACGCCCGGTGCCGGCGGAAAACTTTCACCTGACCCTGTTGTTTTTGGGCGCGGTCGGCGTAGCCCGGATTGCAGAAATCTGTACGGTTGCCGCGAAGGTCCGTAAACCGGGGGTGTCAATGCGGGTGGTGCTGGATCGTCTGGAGGTCTGGCGCCGGGCAGGGGTGCTGGTGCTGGCACCCGATCAGGCACCGCCGCAGTTGCTGCGTCTGGTGTATGCGCTGGAACAGGCGATGTTGCCGTTCGGGTTTGAAGAGACACCGAAGGAGTTCCGCCCGCACCTGACGTTGATGCGCGACTATCGAATGCCGGTGCCAGAATCTGTGACGCCACCCGAGTTCTTTTTGCGCGCCGAACACTTCACCTTGTTCGAATCCCATAAAGGCCGCTATCGGGCATTGGCGCAATGGCCGTTGGGTGCGTCGTAGTACACACAAAAAAAGGCGCCCGAGGGCGCCAAACTTCACCTGAACCGAGGAAGCCAGGCGAGGCCGTTCGTCAGAGAGGAGGGCAGCGGTGGTAAGGCGCTGCGTGAACGGAAAAAGAGAGCGCACCGCGGTCCACTGTGGGAGCGGGCTTGCTCGCGAATGCGGTAGATCAGTCACCACAAGTGTTGAATATGATGGCCTCTTCGCGAGCAAGTCGGATCGCCGCACCGCCGCTCCCACAGTTGATCTGCGGGGATCAAAAAATGTGTGTCCGGCACAGGAGCATTAGGGTATTTACTGACCGAGCTTCACCCGCGTCCACCCCCGGGTCATCACCCGCTGCACGCCAATCGGCATATCTGGAATCGCATACAAGGTCGCCATCACCGCCTGCGATGGATACGACCCCGGATCATCGCGAATCGCCTCATCGACCAAAGGCGTCGCCGCCGCGTTGGCATTGCTGTAGCCGATGTTGTTGGTGATCTCGGCGATGATGTCCGGGCGCATCAGGAAGTTCATGAACAGGTAGGCGTTGTCCACGTTCGCCGCATCCCGCGGGATGGCGACCATGTCGTAGAAACTGCCGGCGCCTTCTTTGGGAATGCTGTAGTCGATTTTCACCTTGTCGCCGGCTTCCTGCGCGCGAGCCTTGGCTTGCAGCACATCGCCGGAGTAACCGACGGCGACGCAGATGTTGCCATTGGCCAGGTCCGAGATGTACTTCGACGAATGAAAGTAAGCCACCGACGGGCGGATCTTCATGAACAGGGCTTCGGCTTCGGCGATCTGCGCCTTGTCCTGGGAGTTCACCGGATAGCCCAGGTAGTGCAGGGCGGCCGGGAGCATCTCGGTTGGCGAATCGAGGAAGCTGATGCCGCACGCCTTCAGTTTTTCGGCGTTTTCCGGTTTGAACAGCAGATCCCAGGAATTGGTCGGCGCGTTGGCACCCAGCACTTGCTTGACCTTGTCCGGGTTGAAACCGATGCCGATCGAGCCCCACATGTAGGGGAAGGCATGGCCGTTATCCGGATCGCTGGCGGAAGCGTTTTTCAGCAGGACCGGGTTGAGGTTTTTCCAGTTCGTCAGTTTCGACTTGTCCAGTTCCTGATAGACCCCGGCCTTGATCTGCTTGGCCAGGAAACTGTTGGACGGCACCACGATGTCGTAGCCGGATTTGCCGGCCAGCAGCCGTGCTTCGAGGGTTTCGTTACTGTCGAACACATCGTAGGTCACGCGGATGCCGGTCTCGTCTTCGAACTTCTTGACGGTGTCCGGCGCGATGTAATCCGACCAGTTGTAGACGCGCAGTACCTTGTCATTGGCCTGGGCGCCGGTAACCATTGCGCCCAATAAGGACAGTGTCAGCAGAGTCCTGCCAAACATTTTCATCGGTACAACTCCAATTCTTTTCTTATTCAAAAATCATACACGAACTGTAGGAGCGAGCTTGCTCGCGATGGACTTCAACGATGATGTGGGCTGCCTGAATTAACGCGGCGTCCCTTGAGCCCATCGCGAGCAAGCTCGCTCCTACAGGGGGGCGGCACTAGGCCGTGGCTTCTGCCAGTTGCTTTTGCGGTTGCTGCCAGGATTCGCTGGCGGTCTGGTCCATCGCTTCCTGGATCGCCCGTTTGCGGGTGGCTTCTGCACGACGGCTGAAATACCAGACCATGAAGGTCACGATCGATACCGCCAGCAAAATCAGGCTGGCCACGGCGTTGATCTCCGGTTTCACCCCCAGGCGCACCGCCGAGAACACTTCCATCGGCAAGGTCGTCGAACCCGGGCCCGAGACGAAGCTCGCCAGCACCAGGTCATCCAGCGACAGGGCAAACGACATCATGCCGCCCGCCGCCAGAGACGGCGCGATCATCGGAATGGTGATCAGGAAAAACACCTTGAACGGCTTCGCCCCGAGGTCCATGGCCGCTTCTTCGATGGACAGGTCCAGCTCGCGAAGGCGGGCGGAGACTACCACCGCGACATACGCGGCACAAAAGGTGGTGTGGGCGATCCAGATCGTGACGATGCCACGCTCCATCGGCCAGCCGATCAATTGCGCCATGCCACGAACAGCAGCAACAGCGACAGACCGGTGATCACTTCCGGCATCACCAAGGGGCGCCGTCACCAGGCCACCGAACAAGGTGCGGCCCTTGAAGCGCGTCACCCGGGTCAGCACAAACGCCGCCAGGGTCCCCAGCGCCACCGCGGCAATCGCGGTGTAGCAGGCGATTTCCAGCGAGCGCACCACCGAGCCCATCAGTTGCGAGTTGTCGAGCAGGCCGGCGTACCACTTGAACGACCAGCCACCCCACACCGTCACCAGTTTCGAGGCGTTGAACGAGTAGATCACCAGGATCAGCATCGGCAGGTAGATAAACGACAGGCCGAAAATCAGCATGAACTTTGAAAATCCGAAGCGTTTCATCCCCGACCCTCCATCTCTTTGGCCTGGCTACGGTTGAACAACAGGATCGGCACAATCAGGATCAACAGCATCACCACCGCCAGGGCGGACGCCACCGGCCAGTCGCGGTTGTTGAAGAACTCCTGCCACAGCACACGACCGATCATCAGGGTTTCGGGACCGCCCAACAGTTCCGGAATCACGAACTCGCCGACCACCGGAATGAATACCAGCATGGCGCCGGCGATGATGCCGTTCCTGGCCAGCGGCACGGTGATTTTCCAGAAGTTGTTGAAGTTGCTCGAGCCCAGGTCGGACGCGGCTTCCAGCAGGCTTTGATCGTGCTTGACCAGGTTGGCGTACAGCGGCAGCACCATGAACGGCAAGTACGCGTAAACAACCCCGATATAGACCGCGGTGTTGGTGTTGAGGATCTCGATCGGGTGGTCGGTCAGCCCGGTCCACATCAGGAACCCGTTGAGCAAACCGTTGTTGCTGAGGATGCCCATCCACGCGTAGACCCGGATCAGGATCGCGGTCCAGGTCGGCATCATGATCAGCAACAACAGAACGTTCTGGGTTTCCTTGTTGGCCTTGGTGATCGCGTAGGCCATCGGGAAGCCGAGCACCAGGCACATCAGCGTGCTGAAAAACGCGACCTTCAGCGAGCCGAAGTAAGCCGAGATGTACAACTCATCCTGGGTCAGCAGCGAGTAGTTGCCGAGGTTCAGCAGCAGCTCGAATTTCTGCTCGGCGAAGGTGTAGATCTCGGAGTAGGGAGGAATGGCCAGCGCCGCTTCCGAGAAGCTGATCTTCATCACCAGGAAGAACGGCAGCAGGAAAAACAGGCACAGCCAGAGGAACGGAATCCCGATGACGAGCTTGCGACCACTCGGCATCAGCCGCAGGAACTGCTGATTGAGTGTGTTCATGAGCGCAGTACCACGCCGCTGTCGTCTTCCCACCACACGTAGACCTTGTCGTCCCAGGTCGGACGCGCACCACGGCGTTCGGCGTTGGCCATGAACGACTGCACCACTTTGCCCCCGGGCAGCTCGACGTAAAACACCGAGTGGCCGCCGAGGTAGGCGATGTCATGCACCTTGCCGCTGGACCAGTTGTAGCGGGTCTCGGGCTGGGTGGTGCTGACCAGCAGTTTTTCCGGGCGGATGGCGTAGGTAATCGACTTGTCCTGCACCGAGGTGCTGACGCCGTGGCCGACGTAGATCTTCTGCTCCAGATCCTTGCTGTGAATGATCGCGTGACCTTCCAGGTCCTCGACCACGGTGCCTTCAAAGGCGTTCACGTTGCCGATGAATTCGCAGACCATGCGGCTGACCGGCGCCTCATAGATGTCCACCGGGCTGCCGATCTGCGCGATCCAGCCCAGGTGCATGATCGCAATGCGCTGGGCCATGGTCATGGCCTCTTCCTGGTCGTGGGTCACCATCACGCACGTCACGCCGACGCGCTCGATGATCTCGACCAGCTCAAGCTGCATCTGCGAGCGCAGCTTCTTGTCCAGCGCGCCCATCGGTTCATCCAGCAGCAACAGCTTCGGACGCTTGGCCAGGGAGCGGGCGAGGGCCACACGCTGACGCTGACCACCGGACAACTGGTGGGGTTTGCGTTTGGCGTATTGGGTCATGTGCACCAGGCGCAGCATCTCTTCCACGCGGGCGTCGATTTCACTGGCGGGCAAACGGTCCTGCTTCAGGCCGAAGGCGATGTTCTGCGCCACCGTCATGTGCGGGAACAAGGCGTAGGACTGGAACATCATGTTGATCGGCCGTTCGTACGGCGGCATGTCGGTGATGTCCACGCCATCGAGCAGAATCCGCCCTTCGGTCGGGCGCTCGAAGCCGGCGAGCATGCGCAGCAGCGTCGATTTACCCGAGCCGGAACCGCCGAGCAGGGCGAAGATTTCCCCTTGATGGATCTCAAGCGAGACATCGTCCACCGCGGTGGTTTCGTCGAATTTCTTGGTGACGCGGTCGATTTTCACCAGCACCTTTTTCGGTGCCTGGTGACCTTCAAGAGCCTTCCTGTAGACGCTGGAGGCGTTTGCCATGTGAAACTCCCAACAGGTTTCAGTCGTCGGGCCAACGCGGCCTGACTTAAGAGTGGATTGCAAGCCCGGGACACCCCCTGTAGGAGCTGGCTTGCCAGCGAAGGCGTCCTTTCAGCCAACAATGATGTCGACTGGAAGGGCCCCTTCGCTGGCAAGCCAGCTCCTACAGGGGATCGCGCGCCGGCCTGGCTTATTCGGCACCGCCGTCCTGGCTGCCTGTTCGTACTTGTTGTTATTGCAGTGTGTTGTTGTCGCAAGTCACGGACGCGCAAAGGCACGCCCGCCTGACTCGCGGGGGCATTAAAAGGGTGTTTTAAGTCAGCGCCTGTTACGCAAAGCGGCCCGTCGCCGGCACGCCTCGCCAAACGCCTGGAAAATACTCAAATAAGGAGGATTGGCCAGCACCTGCCATTCCGGATGCCACTGCACCCCAACGGCGAAGGCCTTACTGTGCTCCACCGAAATCGCCTCGATCAAACCGTCCGGCGCCACCGCTTCCGAGCGCAGGCCAGGAGCCAATCGATCAATGCCCTGACTGTGAATCGAATTGACCTGGAACACCGGCGGCAGATCCAGCGCTTCGAACACGCCGCCCGGCTGCACCGTCACCGCATGCGCCGGTGCGTATTGCACCGCCAGCTCCGGACTGTCCGCTTCGCGGTGATCGAGCATGCCCGGCAATTCATGCACCTTCTGGTGCAGGCTGCCGCCGAACGCCACGTTCATTTCCTGAAAGCCGCGGCAGATGCCGAGCACCGGAACACCGGCGGCGATGGCTGCACGCAATAAAGGAAGGGTGGTGGCATCCCGCGCCGGATCGTGATCCGTGCCGGGGGCGCTGGCCGGGCCTTGATAGTGGAAGGGTTCCACATTCGACGGCGAGCCGGTGAGCAACAGACCGTCGAGCTGCGCGAGCAGGTCCTCGATATCGGTCAGGTCGCCCAGGGAAGGAATGACCACAGGCAGCCCCGGAGCCGCGACGCTGACAGCGCGCAAGTACTTGTCGCCGCTGACGTGGTAGGGGTGCAGGCCAATCTGTTTGACGCAGGCTGTAACGCCGATCAATGGCTTGAGTGCCATTTTTATCACCTCGAAGTTTCACACTTGAACGAGCTTTTCCGGAGCTTAGCCTTGTTGATTTTAATTAACAACTCTCATGTAAAAAATTCTAAACGCCGCACGTCCGGTACTGATGGATTACGCGGTGCTCAAGGCTGATCTGGCACTATAGCGCCCATAAAACGCCCGAAAATAAAGGTTGAAAGGCCAAGTGTTCGCTATTGACTTCACTTTGCCTTTCGGATTGACTGGGCTCGTGACAAGGTAGTGAACATAATAATTAACAGCTAATAGGTGCATCATGTCGGTCCCTCTGCGTACCGTTCAACTCAACGAAGCAAACGCATTCCTTAAGAAATATCCTGAGGTTTTGTACGTCGACCTTCTGATTGCGGATATGAACGGTGTGGTGCGCGGCAAGCGCATCGAGCGCACCAGTCTTCATAAGGTTTACGAAAAAGGCATCAACCTCCCGGCGTCACTGTTTGCTCTGGACATCAACGGTTCCACGGTGGAAAGCACCGGCCTGGGTCTGGACATCGGTGACTCAGACCGAATCTGCTTCCCCATCCCTGATACGCTCAGCATCGAGCCCTGGCAGAAGCGCCCGACTGCGCAACTGTTAATGACCATGCACGAACTCGAAGGCCAGCCGTTCTTCGCTGACCCGCGCGAAGTGCTGCGTCAGGTGGTGAGCAAATTCGATGCGATGGGCCTGACCATCTGCGCCGCGTTCGAACTCGAGTTCTACCTGATCGACCAGGACAACGTGAACGGTCGCCCGCAATCGCCACGCTCGCCAGTGTCCGGCAAACGTCCGATCTCGACCCAGGTGTACCTGATCGACGACCTGGACGAATACGTCGACTGCCTGCAAGACATCCTCGAAGGCGCGAAAGAGCAGGGCATTCCTGCCGACGCCATCGTCAAGGAAAGCGCCCCGGCGCAGTTCGAAGTGAACCTGCATCACGTCAATGACCCGATCAAGGCTTGCGACTACGCGGTGTTGCTCAAGCGTCTGGTGAAGAACATCGCCTACGACCACGAGATGGACACCACCTTCATGGCCAAGCCGTATCCGGGCCAGGCCGGTAATGGTTTGCACGTGCACATTTCGATACTCGACAAGGAAGGCAACAACATCTTCGCCAGCGAGGATCCCGAGCAGAACGCCGCGCTGCGACACGCGATCGGCGGTGTGCTCGAGACCCTGCCGGCGCAGATGGCGTTCCTGTGCCCGAACGTCAACTCGTACCGGCGTTTTGGCGCGCAGTTTTATGTGCCGAACTCGCCAAGCTGGGGCATCGACAACCGTACCGTCGCGGTGCGTGTGCCGACCGGTTCGCCAGATTCCGTGCGCATCGAACACCGGGTTGCCGGCGCCGACGCCAACCCGTACCTGCTGATGGCCTCGGTCCTGGCCGGTATCCACCACGGCCTGACCAACGAAATCGAACCGGGCGCCCCGGTGGAAGGCAACAGCTACGAGCAGAACGAGCAGAGCCTGCCAAACAACCTGCGCGACGCCCTGCGCGAGCTGGACGACAGCGAAGTCATGTCGCGCTACATCGACCCGATGTACATCGACGTGTTCGTGGCGTGCAAGGAAAGCGAGCTGGCCGAGTTCGAGAACTCCATCTCCGACCTTGAGTACAACTGGTACCTGCACACGGTTTGATGTGCCTGAGCGGTGGGGCATCGTTATTGATGTCGCCTGACCCACCGCTTTCGCTGGCAAGCCAGCTCCTACAGTTGACTCTGTGTCGTTCACACCTTTTGTGTACGACACAACTCCCCTGTAGG
>NZ_MULM01000074.1:0-16426 GCF_002029345.1 Pseudomonas sp. VI4.1 | reverse complement strand
CCAGCGAAGGCGGACTGTCAGTCGACGCATTTATTAACTGACACACCGCCTTCGCTGGCAAGCCAGCTCCTACAGGGGATCTGTGTGGTCAGTAACCCTGGGTGGGATCGATCTGGCCTTCCATCGGCTCGTCCCGTTGATGGCGGCGAATATTCTCCAGCAACACCCCAAAGGCACTTTCCGGTTGGGTCATCGCGGCAATATGCGGTGTCAGCAGAATCTGCGGATGATCCCAGAACGGATGATCCTGCGGCGCCGGTTCCTGCTGCAGCACATCGATCACCGCGCCGCTGAGGTGCCCGCTGTCCAGCGCCTCCAGCAGATCGCTTTCCACCAGATGCCCGCCACGGCCCATGTTGATCAGCGCCGCACCCCGGGGCAGTTGCCGGAACAGTTGGCGATCGAGAATACCCTGGGTCTGTTCGGTCAGCGGCAGCACGCGCAGCAGGATGTCGCACTGGCTGAGGAAGGCCGGCAATTGCGCATTGCCCGCATAACACGCCACGCCCGGTACCTGGTGGGCGCTGCGGGCCCAGCCCGATAGCGCGAAACCCAGTGGCTGCAACGTCGCCAGAATCTGCTTGGCCTGGGCGCCGAGGCCCATGACCCCGACCCGACGCGAGGCCGCCGGTTGCAGCAAGCGCGCCTGCAGCAGCGCGCCATTTGCTGCTGGCGGTAACGCAGCATGTCCCGATGCAGGCTGAGCACGGCGAAACTGGCGTATTCGCACATGCCGCGGGTGATGCCCGGGTCCAGCAGGCGCACCACTGGCAGGCTCGCCGGCAAGCGAGCGAGGTCCAGTTGATCGACCCCGGCGGACAAGGCGAACAGCACCTTCAAATTCGGCAACAGCGTTTGCAGATCGTCGGGCGCCTGCCACGCAGCGAGGTACTCGATGTCCTCGGGATCGCCGATGTCCGGCCAGGCGCGCCATTCAATATCCGAGGCGTGTTCGGCGAACAGCGCTTGCCACTGTTCGCCGCGCACTGGGTCAGCTTTATAAAGCAGGGCCATGGGCATTTCCTGAAAAGGATGAGGGGGTAGTCCATCATCGCGCAATGTCGGCGCAGGATCTGTCGAAAGGGCCGGGTTAAACGGCTTGCGCGAGGTGCTATCGGTAAGTGGCCGGCAGATTCGGCGGGCTGAAGGAATCTGCCGTTTGGCGGGGTGAAAACAGTCGATCCGAATTTCTCAGGGGCCAAGTTCGGCGTAGATCGTTTCGCGCAAGCCTTAACCTGAACACCATCGCAACCACCTCCCGGTTGCCGGACTCACGATGGGAAATGCCATGAACAGCAAAGTCGACGAAACCCCTCATTTGCTCCGTCAGCGCGATCAATTCGTGCCGCGTGGCCTGGTTACCGCTCACCCCCTGGTGATCGATCGCGCCCAGGGGGCCGAGTTGTGGGACGTGGATGGCAAGCGCTACCTGGACTTCGTCGGCGGCATCGGCGTATTGAACATCGGCCACAACCATCCGAAGGTGGTCGCCGCGGTACAGGCCCAGTTGCAGAAGGTCAGCCACGCTTGTTTCCAGGTGGTGGCCTATCAACCGTATCTGGACCTGGCCCAGCGCCTGTGCGAAATGATCGGTGGCAAAGAAGCTCATAAGGCGGCGTTCTTCACCTCCGGCGCCGAAGCGGTGGAAAACGCGGTGAAGATTGCCCGTGCCCACACTAACCGCTCGGCGGTGATCGCCTTCCGCGGCGGCTTCCACGGCCGTACGTTGCTCGGCACCACGCTGACCGGCATGAGCCAGCCTTACAAACAGAACTTCGGCCCCTTCGCCCCGGAGGTGTTCCATACGCCGTATCCGAATGCTTATCGCGGGGTCAGCAGCGACATGGCCCTCAAGGCTCTCGACGAGCTGCTGGCGACCCAGGTTGCCCCTGAGCGCGTGGCCGCGATCATTATCGAACCGGTGCAGGGCGATGGTGGTTTCCTCTCGGCACCGGCAGAGTTTCTCCAGGCCCTGCGTGCCCTGACCGAGAAGCACGGCATTGTGTTGATCCTCGATGAAATCCAGACCGGTTTCGGCCGTACCGGCAAATGGTTCGGTTTCCAGCACGCGGGCATCCAGCCGGATCTGGTCACCGTGGCCAAGAGCCTGGCCGGTGGTTTGCCCTTGTCCGGCGTGGTCGGCAAGGCGGCGATCATGGACGCGCCGCTGCCCGGCGGCCTGGGCGGCACCTACGGCGGTAACGCCTTGTCCTGCGCCGCGGCACTGGCAGTGATCGAGGCTTACGAGGAAGAACAGCTGCTGGCCCGTGGCGATGCACTGGGCGAGCGGCTGCGCCAGGGGTTGTTGCGGCTGCAGACCCTTCACCGGCAAATCGGCGACGTGCGCGGGACGGGGTTCATGTTGGCGATCGAGCTGATCAAGGATGACGACGCCCGCACGCCGGACGCCGAACCTCAACCAGCGCCTGATCGACGAAGCCCGGGCCGGTGGCCTGCTGGTGATCAAGTGCGGGGTGTACCGCAACGTGCTGCGTTTTCTCGCACCGTTGGTGGCCACCGAAGCCCAGGTCGACGAAGCCTTGCAGATTCTGCAAGCGGCATTGGCACGGGTCTTGAAGTAAGCCCATGCCCGCGCTCGGGGCTGTGCCGCAAGGCATCGCCCGTGAGCGTTTATGGAGCATGGATGGAATGAAATGCATCATTGGAGGCTTTGCGCACCATGGGGCTGACTGATTATCGAGCACTGCTCATCGATTGCGATGAAGTCCTGGTCGATCGGGATTCGGGGGTCTGGACCGCACTGCAACCGCTGCTCGACAGCCGGGGCGGGCGTCCTGAAAAGGATCAGGTGCTGGGCGAATACGCCGAGGTGATTCGGGGGCTGTACCCGCGTTTCGAGGAGCTGGGGTTCAGTGGTTTATTGTGTTTCGCCCATCGGCAACTGGCCGAGCGCTGGGGTTTGAAAGCCAGCTGGGAGGAGGGCATGAGCTTTGCCCGTTCGGTGGCCGGCTGGTCGTTGTTCGAGGATGCGCCGGGTGCAATGCTGTACCTGCGCAAGTTCTACCGCCTGCTGGTGCAGGGCGACCGGGATGCCGAAGATCGCGGCCTGCTCTGTGAGCGCCTGGGGATCAGTCCTGAGGATTTCATTTCACTGGCCAGTGATCCCTTGCTCGATCCGCAGTGGCTGCAAGCCAACGAATTGCACGCCGCCGACATCCTCCAGGTGACCCGACCTTCGGTCGGTCGACAGGCGGGCAGGGCCTTGTGCCTGATCTGTCGCGGGCGGGCAAAACAGCCGACTCCCTGTGCTGCGGATTACTGCATCAACAGCATGGCGGATCTGGTGGCGCAGCATCAGCTGTCTTTACGGCGCTGATTTTGCTAGAAGATTGTCCTACAAATGGCAGTCAGAGGTAGGCAATGGAAGGGTTAGTAAAACTGGACCGGATCGATATCAGCATTCTGGTCGAGCTGCAGAAGGATGGGCGCATGACCAACGTCAGCCTGGCCGATGCCGTAGGACTGTCGGCCAGTCCCTGTCTGCAACGGGTCAAGCGGCTGGAATCGGCGGGGTATATTTCCAGCTACAAGGCGCACCTGAACCTGGCGAAGATCACCGACTCGGTCACGGTCTTCACTGAAATCACCTTGAGCGACCACAAGCGTGAAGACTTCGCCAAATTCGAATCCAACATCCGTTTGGTCGATGAAGTACTGGAGTGCCACCTGATCAGTGGTGGCTATGATTATCTGGTGCGCTTCATGACCCGCAGCATCCAGCATTATCAGGAAGTGGTCGAAAGCCTGCTGGACAAGAACATCGGCATCTCCAAATACTTCAGCTACATCGTCATCAAGTCCCCGGTGCTCAAGGACGGCGTGCCGCTGCGCAAACTTCTGCGTCACTGAACCATCCCTCCTGAATTTCCCACTGTAGGGGCCAGGCTTGCCGGCGAAATCGGTCTTGAGGACGCCTTCGCCGGCAAGCCTGGCTCCTACAAGTCTAATGTGCACCTCGGTTGAGCACTGCGCCCTCAGAACTTGCCCTGGCGCATCACGCTGGCGCAGTCCGCATAAACCACTGTTTTCGTCCCGAAAACAGTTGCCGGCAGCGCTGTAAACACTGAATTCGGAGCAAAGCGCAAAAGTGCCTGCGTTGTAATGCGTTCAGAGCAAGGGGCGTGGATTTTGGCATGGCTGTCGACCCGGCCAGGGCGGTTGCCACGATCCGCTGAATAACACCAATCGGAGCGTAACAACATGCGAATGAGCAACGCACAGGCACTCTTGGGTTTTGGCGTCTTCATGCTGGCGAGCAGCAGCGAGGCGCATCAGATCTGGTACGAACAACCACCTGGCCAGCCACTGGCGCTGTATTACGGGGAATACGAGAAGAACATCCTGGAAGTCACGCCGGGCGGGATGGACCGCTTCCAGCAACTCAAGGGCTGGTCGGTGAGCAATCCGCAGCCTTTGACCCTGACCTTGCAGCGCCAGGCGTTTGCGGTGGCCCATCAAACCAGAGCCGATGACTCGCTGCTGGCCCAGGACCCGCACTATCCGATCTTCGACCTGCACGAAGCCGACAAAACCCTGAAGACCCACTGGACGCCGGCCACCCGTTGGGTCGGCGATTTGCGCGCGCGGGCTCCGGAACTGACCCTGGATATCGTCCCCACCGGCGTTGTCGATGGGCACCAGGCGCAATTCCAAGTCTACTATTTGGAAAAACCGCTGGCAGATCAAGAGGTTATGCTGGAAACCGGCTCCGGTGAGGTCTTTACCCGGCGCACCGATTCGACTGGCAAGGTCAGCTTCGATTTACCCTGGCAGGGCACGTATGTGGTGGCCGTCGAATACAAGGACCGCACCCCCGGCGAGCGCGTCAGCCCCCAGGGCAAGACCGAGCCGTTCGACCTGAAGAGCTTCAGTTCGACCCTGTCATTCTATCGAACACAGGGCCAGGCACCGTTGCCGCGGGCACCGTCGCAACTGCCGGCCTCGGAAGTCGCCCGGCTGAAGAAACAGGCCTGATCCAGCTGTCGTCCATCGACCCTTACATGAGTGACTGATATGTCCCTATCCTCAGGATTGGCAGGGCAGGCGGGATCCGTTTCCCCTGCACTTGCAACCAGTGCCGTCAAGGCCAACACCCGGATGCTGGCGATCGACGCCCTGCGGGGTTTCGTCATGCTGCTGATGCTGATCGACCACGTGCGCGAAACCTTTCTGCTGCACCTGCAGGTGACCGATCCGATCGATGCCTTGAGCGTCACGCCAGACCTGTACTTCACCCGCATGCTCAGCGAAATCTGCGCCCCGGCATTCATCTTCCTCACCGGCCTGTCGGCCTGGCTCTACAGCCAGAAACACACGGCGAAGGAAACCTCGGTGTTCCTGCTCAAGCGCGGGCTGTTCCTGGTGTTTCTCGAAGTCACTTTCGTCTGCTTCGCCTGGAACGCCGAATTCCCGCCCAAGACCCTGTGGCTGCAGGTGATCTGGTGCATCGGCATCTGCATGATCGTGCTCGCCGGGCTGCTGCACTTCAAACGCGGCTGGCTGATCGTGCTCGGGGTGGCCATCGTCGCCGGGCACAACTTGCTCGACGGCGTGACCGTGGGGCCTGAGTCGCCGTTCTTCGTGCCCTGGTCGATTCTGCATCAACGGGTATTCATCGACATCACCGAATTCACCCGGGCGCGCACCACGTACCCGGTATTGCCCTGGATCGGGGTGATCCTGTTGGGTTGGGGCATCGGGCCGTGGTTCGGCAAGGACACGCCGTCGGCCGAGCGTTGCTCCCGATTGCTGAAACTGGGTTTCGGCCTGCTGGTCGCGTTCGTGTTCATTCGATACCTCAATGTCTACGGCGAGAAACCCTGGGTCCAGACCGGCGATTCGCTGCGTACCTTCATGAGCTTCATGAGCGCGAAGAAGTACCCGCCGTCGCTGATGTTCCTGATGCCGACGATCGGCCTGTCACTGATCCTGCTGGCGTGGTTCGAGAAACTGCAGGAGCGCTGGTCCATCGCCACCTTGGCGATCTACGGCGGCGCGCCGATGTTCTTCTACTTGCTGCACCTGTATGTGCTCAAGGCCATGTACCTGGTGGCCGTCGCGATTTGGGGCGCCAATCAGGGCGCTTACTACGGCTTCGACAATTTGCCGACGGTGTGGCTGTGGAGCGTGATCCTCGGCGTGTTGCTGTTCTTCCCGACGCGCTGGTTCGCCAACCTTAAGCAGCGCCGCCGCGATATCGCGATCCTCAAATACCTCTGACGTGCCCAAGGGTGTCCCCCCTTTCGGCGGGACACCTTGCGAACCCGGATTTACCTGGAGTTGCACTGTGAAAACCCTATCGACGCATACCCTGCTTCTGGCATTGGGCGGGCAGTCCCTGCTCGCCCTGGCCTCGGAGCAAGACACCGCCAAAGGCTTTGTCGAGGACAGCCAATGGAGCCTGCTCAACCGCAGCCTCTATGATCGACGCGACTATCAGCACGGCTCGTTGAGCAATGGCGCACGCAATGCCTTCAAACCCCGAAGCGAACGCAGTGACCTGGCCGAGGAGTGGGGGTATGGCCTGATGGCTGATTTCACCTCCGGCTATACCATAGGCACCCTGGGGGTGGGCCTGGATGCCCATGTGTATTCCGGTTGGCAACTGGACAGCGGCGGCGGTCGGGCCGGCAAGGCGCGGGTGCTGGGCGTGGACAATGACGGGCACCCCAAGGATGAATTCAGTCGGGGCGGCGCGGTGGCCAAGCTGCGCTGGTCGTCGACGGAGTTGCGCTACGGCGAGCAGCGGGTGAAGACCCCGGTGTTCGGCTCATCCGACAGTCGCCTGCTGCCGGAAACCGCCACGGGCTGCTGCTGACCAGCCGCGAACTGCCCGCCACCACCCTCTATGGCGGGCATTTCAACGAGAGCACCGACCGCAACGCCAGCAGCCACGACCAAGGGTTTGTGGTCAATTATTCCAACGGCAGGCAGGGCAACAGCTTCGATCTGGTGGGCGTGCGCAACACCGCGGTCAAAGGTCTCAGCGCCAGCCTGTTCAGCGCAGTCTACGACGACACCTGGCGCCAGCATTACCTGGGAGCGCTCTACACCCTGCCATTGTTGCCAGGCCAGGAGCTGATCTTCGACCTCAACCTGTACCGCACCCAGGACACTGGCCAAGCCCTGTCCGGCCGCATCGACAACACCACCTGGAGTTTGCTGTCGACCTACAAGATCGGTTCGCACAGTGTTGGCCTGGGTTATCAGAAAGTCGATGGCGACACCCCCTACGACTACGTGACCCGTGGCGCGATCTACCTGAGCAACGCCGTGGCCTTGTCCGACTTCAACGCCCCCGAAGAAGCATCGTGGCTAGCCCGCTATG
This sequence comes from Pseudomonas sp. VI4.1, assembly GCF_002029345.1. Taxonomy (NCBI): domain Bacteria; kingdom Pseudomonadati; phylum Pseudomonadota; class Gammaproteobacteria; order Pseudomonadales; family Pseudomonadaceae; genus Pseudomonas; species Pseudomonas sp. VI4.1. The sequence continues at coordinate 9,078 of NZ_MULM01000074.1, read as the reverse complement.
ATCTGAACCTGACCGGCTACGGCATTCCCGGGCTGAGTTTCAGCGCACTGTACGTACGCGGCAGCGGCATCGACGGCAGTCACATGGACCCCAACGGTGGTTACAAGTGGCTGGGTTACGGGCAGGGCGGCAAGCACTGGGAGCGCGATCTGCAGGCCCGGTACGTGGTGCAGTCGGGGGTGGCGAAGAACCTGGCGTTTTCCCTGAGGCATGCGGTGCATCGCGGGAACACGGCCCAGGCCGAACTGGATGCCAATCAGATTCGCCTGGCGGTCGAATATCCGTTGGGCGGGAAGTTCTAAAGCGCGAGATCCCTGGCGAAAAGGGCCCAAACTTTACAGGTCGGGCCCTTTGATCACTGATCCTTTTCGCAGTTGACCATCCACGACACGCCAAAGCGGTCGACCAGCATGCCGAAGCGTGCCGCCCAGAACGTGGCTTCCAGTGGCATTTGCACCTTGCCGTCTTCGGCCAGTGCCGTGAACACGCGCTCCGCCTCGGCAATGCTGTCGACATTCAGCGACACCGAGCAGCCGGCCATTTCATCCGTGGGACGATCCGGTGTGGTGTCCGAGCCCATGATCGCCTGATCGCCCACCGACAGGCGGGTGTGGATGATCAGGTTGTGCAGATCCGCGGGAAAGTGTTCGCGCGCCGGGCTTTCACCGAAGGTCATCATCATTTCGATCTGGCCTTGCAGGGCTTGGGCATAGAAGGTGAAGGCGGCTTTGCAGTCGCCATTGAAGATGAGGTAGGGATTGATTTTCATGTTGCAGCTCCCGGTCATTGAGGGGACACATTGGTTGACCGTTTACCTGGCCAGTGAATTCCGATGTGCTTCGACTCGGGTAGCAAAGCCCTAAAACGCAGCGGGCGGTTGGGTTTTTTTAGATGTTTTTTCCATGGACGAGGCCAGGCTTATTGCCTCGGGTACCCGTCGCGGCGCGAGCACACGCTCGATGGCGCCACGCACCAGGCTTTCGAGCAATTCATCGCGCTCCGGTTCATCCAGCGCGGGCTGCGCCAGCCAGCTGGGCGCGCTGTTGAGCAAGGCGGCAATCGCATGCCCGGCGGCCAGCCGGCCCTGTTCACTGAACCGTGACCGGGTGCCGAGCATCAGCAGCAGTTTGCGTTCGTACTGCTCGCGCAGTTGCCGCACCCGTAGCTGTTGCTCTTCGTTCAGGCAGCCGCTGTCGCGCTCCACCAGACGATAATGCCAGGGCATCTCCTGATGCAGGTGCACATGCGCGCGGATCAGCGCCTGCAGTTTGTCGCGCTTGGCCGGCGCCTGTTGGGCGATGCGCCCCAGGGTGGCCAGCAGCTCTTCGTAGAACTCTTCGATCAGATCCAGCAGCAAGTGCTGTTTGCTGGGGTAATGGTGATACAACGAACCCGGCGAGAGCCCCAGGCAGGTCGCGAGCTCACGCATGCCGACCTGGCCAAAACCCTTGCTGGCGAACAGCTCCAGGACTTTGTCCCGGTACTCGGCGAAGCGTGTGCAACGCTCAGGCATAGGCATGGAAGCCGCGCCCCGTTTTGCGTCCCAGATAGCCGGCGGCGACCATTTCCTTGAGCAGCGGCGCCGGGCGGTATTTGCTGTCGTTGAAGCCATCGTAGAAGGCTTCCAGAATCGCCAGCACGGTGTCCAGGCCGATCAGGTCCGCCAGGGCCAGCGGGCCGATGGGCTGGTTGCACCCCAGGCGCATGCCGGCGTCGATCTCTTCGGCACTGGCCAGGCCTTCCTGCAACACCAGGATCGCTTCGTTGATCATCGGCACCAGGATCCGGTTGACCACGAAGCCCGGACGGTTGCCAGCGGTGATCGCGGTCTTGCCCAGGGTGGTGGCCATGTCCAGTGCCAGGGCGTGGGTCGCGTCGCTGGTTTGCAGGCCGCGGATCACTTCGATCAGGCCCATCACGGGCACCGGGTTGAAGAAGTGCAGGCCGATGAAACGTTCAGGCTGGCTGACGCTGGCGGCGAGTTGGGTAATGGACAACGACGAGGTGTTGGAGGCGATCACGCAGTCCGGGCTGACCTGCGCGGCGATCTGTTGCAGCACGCGCAGTTTCAGCTCGAGGTTTTCCGTGGCGGCTTCGATCACCAGTTGCACGTTCTGCAGGCTGCTGTAGTCGGTGCTGGTACGGATCCGGTCGAGGGTGGCGAGTTTTTGCTCCTGGGTCAGCGTATCCTTGGCGATTTGCCGATCAAGGTTTTTGCCGACCGTCGCAATGGCCTTTTGCAGGGCGCTGTCGGAAATGTCGATCAAGGTCACCTTGAAGCCGGCCAGGGCGCAGACTTGCGCAATGCCGTTACCCATGGTGCCCGCGCCAATCACGCCAATGTCTTGCAGATTCATGTTTGTGTCCTTGCGCTCAAACCTTGCGATACCTTGGCCGTCGCAACGGCCGAAGGCGTACTATTGGCCACGAGTCTAGAACTGGCAGGGCGGTTGTCCTATGCCGAAACTGTTCAACGCAACTGGTGTTTTTTGCCAGTCGATCATGGGGAGAGAAGCGTTCAAATGCGGGAAAAAGACTCGGTGGCCGCCTACTTCATGCAGGCCATGGTCCAGGGGAAGGGGAACGATCCACAGCGCGTGGGGGCTGCGCTGGAACAGGCGGGCATCGACCCGGTATCGATGGAACAACCCACGGCACGGGTGCCGGCCAGTGCATTTGCCGCCCTGTGGCTGATCCAGATCCGCGAACTCGACGACGAATTCTTCGGCCTCGACTCCCACGGCATGCCACCGGGCAGCTTCGCCCTGATCTGCCGGGCGCTGATCCAGGAGCCCGACCTGCACAAAGCCATGCGCCAGTGCCTGGTCAACTTCGCCCTGTTCCTGCGGGACTTTCGCGGCACCTTGGCCGTGCGCGGAAAACGGGCGGTCATCAGCCTGGAAACCCGCGCGCAAAACGATGACCTCGCCCGTTTTGGCGAAGAGACGTTCCTGGTGTTGATGATCAGCCTGCTGTGCTGGCTGGGCGGTCGACGCATTCCCATCGATCGTGCGGACTTTCGCCATCAACGCGTTCCCCTCAGCGATGACCGTTTGCTCTGGGGCCCCAACCTGACCTTCGGCGCGAACGTACCGAGATCGAATTTGCCAGTCATTACCTGCGCTTGCCGGTGATTCAGGACCTGGCCTCGTTGAAAGTATTCCTGCGCACCGCACCGCAATGGCTGGTGATCCGCTTCCGCAACCAGCACGGCCTGGCGTCGCAGGTGCACCAGCGGCTGCGCCACAGCCATTACAGCGAATGGCCGACCTTGCAGGCCTTCGCCCTGGAACAGCACCTGAGCTCCAGCACCTTCCGCCGCAAACTGGAGCGCGAAGGCTGTTCGTACCAGGAGATCAAGGATGAGGTGCGGCGCGGGGTGGCGTTCGAGCAGTTGCGCCAGAGCAAGGCGAGCATCGGCGATATTGCCGAGCGTTTGGGGTTTCAGGAGCCGAGTGCGTTTCATCGGGCGTTCAAGAAATGGACGGGGGAGAGTCCGGGGCGGTATCGGGCGCGGTTTCAGGGTGAATTGTCAGAAGGCTCTGACAGACCGATCTGATTAAGCGCGACCCCGATGTTTTCGGCGGTTTCGGCCTGTACAGTCGCAGCTCCTAGTCTCTGTTCAACGCTGTTTGCAACAAGGACGCTGACCCCAAGGAGCTGGAGCCTGTCGATGACCGATATTGAAAACATTCCCCCGAGAACCGTAAACCCGACACCCGATCGCTTTAGCCAATTGAGTAAGAGCCTGTTGTGGCTCAATGAGCGCGCCTGGCCATTGACCCTGGTCATACTGCTCACGGCCGGGGTGTACCTGTATCAATACATTCAGGAAGAAAAGATCCCGCTGAGTATTACCTCTTCAGCGGTCATCTCTGCACTGCCGGTCATGTCCGCGATACTCGTGTTCATCATTTCGGTGCTGGTGGCTTTTGTCCTGTTGCCGATTTTCGTCCTGTTTCATCGACTGAATGATTCCGGCAAGCGGTTGAGCGACGAGCTCACCCTTGATCAAACCTGCGCCGAACACCGGGCGCGCCACCGGCGAATGTTATGGCGCTGGGGCGGTAGCCTGTTGCTCCTCGGGACTTTCTGCGCGTTGCTCAGCGTCATCGGCTCGCAGGTGGCGGGCAACTGGTACTGGGGCACTGCGGCGGTAGTGGGTACGGGACTGACGATTGCCTGTTACTGCTGGGTAATGACGCGCGGTGTGGAAGGCCCGGTGTCGATGGATTTTCGCATGGCCTGTGTCATGTCCGCCGTTGTTCAGGTATGCGTGATTCTCAATGTCACAATTGTGGCGATCAACATCGCCGGCCAATACGTCAGCAGCCTGTGGTGGCTGGTGCCGCTGATGCTGGTGGAATTGCTGGTGGTCTGGATGATCCAGCTGCTGGGTGCGTTGTTCGTGGTGAAGATGCGCAGCCATGAGAATCCGCTGGCCTTGGTAGCCTCCGCCGTCATAGTCCTGGTCATCGTTCTGGGCTTGTATCCACCCACAGGCGCCAAACTGGGCGGGTTTTCCTTCCAAGTCTCGGCTTCCGGCGCACGCAATTGCACCCTCATGAATTTCGCCCCCGAGAGCAAAGGGCTCGAGACGCTCACGGATCCCGACAGGCCTGGCTTCAGTCGCCCGTTGCGCGTCATCGCCGAGGCGGACGGTACGTATTTTGTGCGCCTGTGGAAGACCGACTCCAAGGCGGTGCAGTTTGTACCGCGTGCCAGCCTGTTGGGCGTTGATGTCTGCCCGGTCGCCAAGCCCAAGACTGCTTCCTCCGGAGCCCCCGCGCCGATCCCTGGCTGAAGTACCATGGCGCATTGTTGTCCTCACCACGCCGGGTCCAGCGCCGTATGCCAGTTGCTCTTAACCGCTTCACCACCTTGCTCGACCAGGCCAGACGCGCCTTGCTGCTGGTCTGGGGCACTTCTCGCGGTCTGTTCCTGGGGCTGGTGCTGGCCACCCTGATTGCCGGTGTACTCCCCGCCATGGCCGCCTGGCTGGGCCAGCGCATCGTCGATGCGGTGGTGTTCGCCATGCAGTTGCACGCGCAGCAGGGCAGTGCGCCGTTGTGGCCGGTGGTGCGTTATGTGTTGTTCGAAGCCGGGGTGCTGGCGTTGCTGTCCGGGACCCAGCGGGCGCTGTCGGTGCAGCAGTCGCTGTTGCGGGTGCAGCTGGGGCAGAAGGTCAATACGATGATTCTGGAAAAGGCCCAGACGTTATCGCTGGTGCAGTTCGAGAATTCCGAGTTCTACGACAAGCTGGTGCGGGTGCGGCGCGAGGCTTCGACCCGGCCGTTGGCGCTGGTGATGAAGTCGTTGGGGCTGATCCAGAACCTGATCGTGCTGATCAGCTTCGGCGTATTGCTGGTGCATTTTTCGCCGTGGGCCCTGGTGTTGCTGGTGGTCGGTGCGTTGCCGGTGTTCTTTGCCGAAGCGCATTTTTCCGGGGATGCCTTCCGCCTGTTCACCCGCCGCGCGCCGGAGAGCCGGCAGCAAAATTACATCGAGACACTGCTGTCCCACGAAGGCTATATCAAAGAGGTCAAGCTGTTCGGTTTTGCGCCGCTGTTATTGAAGCGTTATCGCGAGACGTTCGCCCGTCTCTATGCCGAAGACCGGCGCTTGACGCTGCGCCGTGATGGCTGGGGGTTCGGCTTGGGGCTGTTGGGTACCGCTGCGTTTTATCTGGCGTATGCCTGGGTGGTGGTCGATGCCGTCCATGGCAACATCAGCCTCGGCCAGATGACCATGTACCTGGTGCTGTTCAAGCAGGGGCAGACGGCGGTGAGCAACAGTCTCAGCGCCATCAGTGGTCTTTATGAGGATGGCCTCTATCTGTCGAGTCTTTATGAATACCTGGCGGAACCGGTGGTGGTCGATACCGGCAGCCTGACGGCAGGCGCACTGCCCGGCGATGGTTTGCGTTTCGAGAACGTCGGTTTCCGTTATCCGGGTGCCAGTCGCGCCGCGCTGGAAGGCATCGATCTGCACCTGGTGCCTGGACACAGTGTGGCGCTGGTGGGAGAGAACGGTTCCGGCAAGACCACCCTGATCAAACTGCTGACCCGTCTGTACCGTCCCGATCAGGGCCGTATTCTGCTGGACGGCAGCGATCTGCAGGCGTGGGAAGAAGGCGCGCTGCGTCGCCGCATCGGCGTGATTTTTCAGGATTACATTCGATACCAATTCTCGGTCGGCGAGAACATCGGCGTCGGCGACACCCTGGCCTTCAACGATGAACAGCGTTGGCAGGAGGCTGCGGCCGAGGGCATGGCCGCACCCTTTATCGAGCGTCTGGATCGCGGTTATGCCACGCAACTCGGGCGCTGGTTCGCCGGTGGGCAGGAACTGTCCGGCGGGCAATGGCAGAAGATCGCCTTGTCCCGCGCCTACATGCGCCGCGAGGCCGACATCCTGATTCTCGATGAGCCGACCTCGGCACTCGACCCTGCGGCGGAAGCGGCGGTGTTCGAGCATTTCAGCGAGCACACCGAAGGCCGCATGACGTTACTGATTTCCCACCGCTTTTCCAGCGTGCGCAATGCCGATCACATCATCGTGCTGGATCAGGGTTCGATCCTGGAGCGGGGGGATCACGACAGTCTGGTGGCAGCGGGCGGGCGCTATGCGCAGTTGTTCAACTTGCAGGCCAGGGGATATCGCTGAGCCTCAGGAATCCTGGGCGCGCCGAGTCACGGCCGGCCCCGCGACCTGGGCCGGTGGTGTCGACTGCATCAAGCTGTCCAGTGCCTTGCGGTAGGTCTGCCCACCCTGGCTCATGCTGTTGTTGTGCGACGCCCCGGGCACCAGCAACAGACGCTTGGGTTCCAGGGCCGCATTGAATAATTGCTCGCTGAAGCGTGGCGGCACGTAGCGGTCGTCCAGCCCGTGGACCACCAGCAGCGGCATGTTGATCCCGGCGATCTTGTCGATGGAATCGAATTTCTGCGACAGCAGCCAGCGCACCGGCAGGGAAGTATTGGCCATCGCCGTGGCGACGTCGGCCAGGGAAGTGAAAGTAGACTCGATGACCAGCCCGCGAGCCGGCACCGGGGTCTGCGCTTTTGCGGCTGTCTGGCCCAGCTCGGCCGCCAGGTCGATGGCCACGGCGCCGCCGAGAGAATGACCGTAGATCAGCCGTTTGTTCGCGTCCGGTTGCAGCAACTTGAAGCGTTCCCAGGCAACTCGTGCATCTTCGTACACCGTGGTTTCCGAGGGCAGGTCGCCGTGACTCTGACCGAAACCGCGGTAGTCGATGGCCAGCACCGAATAGCCCAGTGCCTGCAGTTGCTGGATGCGAAACAGCTGCCCGGTGAGGTTCCAGCGTACGCCATGCAGGTAGAGGATCGCCGGCGCATTCGCCCGTTCCGCCGGCCACCACCAGCCATGGATACTTTGCCCGGCCTTGAAGCTTTTGGGCTGCAGCTCGAACTCCTGGACGCTGCTAGGCAAGCCGCTGTACCAACTGGCAGTCCCCGGTTCGATGCGGAACAACAGCTCCCGCTCCTTATGCTCCAGCACCGCGCAACCCACAGGCAGGCCGACGAGCAGCGCGGCCATGCATAGTAGCGCTAGCCAGCGTTGGCGTAGACGAGCGAGGAGGGAAGTGGGCATCGGGCGGTCCACGGTAAGAAACTGAAGTTCGGGTTTTAGCAGAAGCGTGCGCAGGGCGGGGGAAATTTCGACGATCGTTCACCCCCCCCTGTAGGAGCTGGCTTGCCAGCGAAGGCGTCCGTTCAGGCGATAAATCTGTCGACTGACCCACCGCTTTCGCGAGCAAGCTTGCTCCTACGGTGGAGTGTCAGTCGATATCAATGTTGCTGATCCGCTTTCGCGAGCAAGCTTGCTCCTACAAGGGTCAGGGTCGGGCTCAATCCACCCGCAACACAATCTTGCCAATGTGCTCGCCCGCTTCCATCCGCGCATGTGCCTGGGCTGCATCGGCCAACGGATAGACCTTGTCGATCATCGGCAAGCAACGCCCGGCGGCGAGGACGGGCCAGACGTACTCGCGCAATTGCTCGGCAATCGAGGCTTTTTCTTCGCGGGTGCGCGAGCGCATCAAGGACCCGGTGATCGTCGCGCGTTTACCCAGGATCGCCATCAGGTCGACCTCTTTGGCCTGGGCACCGCCGAGAAAGCCCAGCATCACCAATCGACCGTCCATGCCCAGCGCCGCGATATTCGGGTTCAGGTACGAGCCGCCCATGATGTCGAGGATCACATTGACGCCTTTGCCAGCAGTTTTCTCCTGGATGACCTGGACGAAATCCTGCTCGCGATAATTGATCGCCTCGGCCCCCAGCTGACGAATCGCCGCGCACTTTTCTTCACTGCCCGCCGTGGCGAAGGCCTTGATCCCGAATTCGCGACACAACATCAGCGCGGTGGTGCCGATGCCGCTGGTGCCGCCATGGATCAATGCGCGCTGGCCTTTGCTGGCGCCACCGAGGTCGAACAAGTTGGCCCACACGGTGAAGAAGGTTTCCGGGATCGCCGCGGCTTGCAGCCAGTCCATGCCTTGGGGAATCGGCAGTGCCTGACTGGCCGGGGCGACGCAATACTGCGCATACCCGCCGCCATTGGTCAGCGCACACACGCTATCGCCGAGGATGAACTCAGTGACGCCCTGGCCGATCGCCACGACTTCACCGGCCACTTCCAGCCCGGGGATGGGGCTCATGCCGGGTTTCATCGGGTACTTGCCCGCGCGCTGGATCACGTCGGGGCGGTTGACGCCGGCGGCGTGGACGCGGATCAGTATTTCGCCGGGCCCAGGGGTGGGGACGGGGACCTGGTTGGGTTGCAGGACGTCGGGGCCTCCGGGTTGGGTGATTTCAACCTGGGTCATGGTTTGGGGCAGAGCCATGTCGTAAACCTCTCTTGAAGGTGATCCATGGATAGGATCATTGCACCGATCAAGTGTGGTAGCGAGTCGGCCGGAGCAAGCTCGCTTGTATGTTTAGACTTGAAGGGGTGGGCGGGACTAAAAGCTCGATTCCGACTCTGACCAGTACGGACCGTGGGAGACTTCTCGTCCCGCCCTTTCTACCCGAAGCGCCGATAAGGAATTCATCG
>NZ_MULM01000075.1:0-17284 GCF_002029345.1 Pseudomonas sp. VI4.1 | reverse complement strand
GGCGCAGATCAAGGGATCGGGGTCGTACACAAATACTGCGCCCGGCGCCGATAACTGTAGGAGCTGGCTTGCCAGCGAAGAGGCTGGTACATCGCATCGATGTCGCCTGACACGCCGCCTTCGCTGGCAAGCCAGCTCCTACAGGGGATCGGGTCGTAAACAGATACTGCGCCCGCGTGGTCAGAGCAGCGGCACGCTGTAGCTGACGAACAACCGGTTCTGATCCTGGTCGCGGGACGCTTCACTGTTGGTCTCGCCGTTACGCCAGCCGAAGCCGACGCCCTTTAGCGCGCCGGACTGGATCGTGTAGTCCAGGCTGATATCCCGTTCCCATTCCTTCTGGTCCTCACCGGAGGCCGTCTTGATATGGTCCCCGCTCAAGTACATGACCGAGGCTTTGAGGCCCGGCATGCCGAGGGCGGCGAAGTCGTAGGCGTACTGGCCGAAGGCGGTGCGCTCGCCCGCGCGGGTGAAGGTCTGGATCAGGCGATCGGTATACAGGTACAGACTGGCGCCGCCGGCGCCCTTGTCCGGCAGGTTGCCCTGGCTGAGCTGGGTGAAGTTGCTGCCGCTGGAAACGCTTTGGTAGCCTGCGGTGAGGCCATGGCCACCCAGGGTGTACACCAGCGCGGCGCTCCAGGTGCGGTTGTCGATTTCGCCATCATTGTCTTCGGTGTAGCCGCTGATCCGGTAGCCTGTGGTCCCCGAGCTGTTGGCCCCGGATGAATCTGTCTTGAAGTAGCGCAGGTCGGTTTTCAGGGATTGACCGTCGCCGATCGCCAGGGTGTGGACCAGGCCTAAAAACTGCTGGGTGTAGTAGTTGTCGAGGTTGGCGTAGTAATACTGGGCGGTCAGGTCCTTGGTGACTTTCCAGTCGCCCCCGGCGAAGTCGAATTCATTGCTCTCCCGGGTGCACCGGTGGCGGCCAAGCCGGTCCGGTCGCTTGAACCCCGCCCGGTGGCATGTTCGATTCGGCCTCCGATGAGGGTCAGGTCCTTGAACTCGTTCGAGGTGACCTGGCCACCTTCGAAGGTCTGGGGCAACAGGCGGCCGTCGTTGGATACGAGGATCGGCAGCTTCGGCATCAGCGTGCCCAGGCGCAGTTCGCTTTTCGAGACCTTGACCTTGCCGGTCAGCCCCAGTCGGCTCCACTGGTCGACCGCGCTGTTGTCACTGTCCGAGGGAATCATCGAACTGCCGACGTGCCGGCCCATGCCGCTGTCCAGCGTGATGCCCATCAGTCCCAAGGCGTCGACGCCAAAGCCGAGGGTGCCATCGGTATATCCCGACTTGAAGTCGAGCATGAAACCCTGGGCCCACTCTGCGGTTTTCGAAGGCGCGGCCGTGCCGTCACGGTTGTCATTATTGAAGTAGAAGTTGCGCATCCCCAAAGTAGCTTTGCTGTCACTCAGGAAGTCCGCGTGGGCCTGGCTGCCGAGTGCAATAGCGCCCAGAGCAACCGTTACCGCCGTCTTGTTTGTGCTCATGTATATCGCCCCTTTTTTTTGTAGTTTGAAGTTGGGAGCGGACGAGTCCGCGCATGCTATCGGTCAGATGCATGATTCAAGGGATGTCAGGGTTGCTCCCGCCATGGCGGCTGCCAGCAAAGTGCGCTGCCTGCGGGAGCGATGTCGTTGAGTCAGAAGGCCTTGGGTTAAATACCCAGCACATTGGCGCCGATGCACGGGTCGATCCCGCGCTCCAGGCGACGCTGGTGGACGATCAGGGTGATTTCCATCGAGCCGGTGGTGACATCGAAGTCGAGGATATGGCCGCCATAGGCCTGGAAGGTCGCGTCACCGGCGACGCCGTGCATGTGGATCGACGGCTGGTCGTTCTTCCACGCCACCGAGCCGGTAATGCTGGCCATTTCAACGTTGCTGAAGATCTTGGCGTCGAAATCCTTTTTGTCCTTGTTCCAGAACCCGAACTTGACGTTGCCAAAGCCGATACCGCTGATGGAGGCGCTCGGGATCTTCTCGGCGAGCGCAAGCTTGGTCAGTTCCTTGAAGGCGTTATCGCCCATGCGCAGCACCATCAGGTAACCGGTGGGGGTCTTGGTGTAGCGCGCAGTCGCTTCGGTTGCACATTGCATGGGCGCTGTCGTCGCGGTAGTCGGGGTGTCGGCAAAGGCCAATTGAGTAACTGCCGTGTTGATCATCACGGCGGCGGTCACGGCTAACATCAATCTGCACAGGCAGCGTTTCGGCGAAAGTTGAACTTGCATGGAGCTTCCTCTGTTTTTGTTGTTGTGTGGTGCAGCGGTTTTTCAGGACGAGTGTGCCCGGCGCCTGTTTCTCAACAGGCGCGGGCAGTTGTTGTTAGCAGCGGGTGTTAGTTGAAACCGAGCGTTGGTGAGTTACAGTGCATCGCGGCTGCTGACTCCATTAATCAAGCGCGCAATGCCCAGCGGATTGCTGTTCTTCAGTGCGTCCGGCAACAAGCTGTCGGGACAGTTCTGGTAACACACCGGGCGCAGGAAACGATCGATCGCCAGCGTCCCGACCGACGTACCGCGCGCATCCGAAGTGGCCGGGTACGGCCCGCCATGGACCATGGCATCGCAGACCTCGACCCCGGTGGGGTAACCGTTGAACAGCACCCGTCCGACTTTCTGTTCCAGCACCGCCAGAATCTCGCCCAGGGTGTCGAGTTCCGTATCCTCGACGATCAGGGTGGCGGTCAACTGGCCACGCAAACCGTTCAACGCCTCGAGCAACCCGGCCTGGTCAGCGACTTCGACCACGATGGTGGTCGGGCCAAACACTTCCTCCTGCAGTAACTCATCACCCTTGAGCAACAGGCTGACGTCGGCCTTGAACACTTGTGGCCGCGCCTGGTTGCCCTGTTGGTCGGCGCCGGCCAGGTGGGTGATGCCGGGGTGAGCGCGAATGTTGTCCAGGCCGTGGCAATAGCTTTGCAATGCGCCGGCATTGAGCATCGTTTGCGCGGGTTGTTCGCCCATCTGCCCGGTAAACCGTTCAAGGAAGGCCGAGAACTCCGGTGAGCGGATGCCCAGCACCAGACCGGGGTTGGTGCAAAACTGCCCAGCACCCAACACCACCGAAGCGGCCAGTTCGCCGGCGATTTTCTCGCCCCGGACTTTCAGCGCCTGGGGCATCAGCACCACCGGGTTGATGCTGCTCATCTCGGCGAACACCGGGATCGGTTGCGGGCGTGCCGCCGCCATGTCACACAACGCACGCCCGCCGCGCAATGATCCGGTGAAGCCCACGGCCTGGATCAACGGGTGCTTGACCAAGGCCTCGCCGACGCTGCCGTAGAGCATGTTGAACACGCCCTCGGGCATCCCGGTTTTGCGCGCCGCGCGAGTGATCGCGTCGGCGACGTAATCGGCCGTGGCCATATGACCGCTGTGGGCCTTGAACACCACCGGGCAACCGGCGGCCAGGGCCGAAGCGGTGTCGCCACCGGCGGTGGAGAAGGCCAGCGGAAAGTTGCTGGCGCCGAACACGGCGACCGGACCGAGCCCGGTGCGGTACTGGCGCAGGTCGGGTCGCGGCAAGGGTTGGCGGTCCGGCATTGCACGGTCGATGCGTGCGCCGTAGAAGTCGCCGCGGCGCAACATGGTGGCGAACAGGCGCATCTGGCCACTGGTGCGGGCCCGCTCGCCCTGAATGCGGCCGGCGGGCAGGGCGGTTTCCCGGCATACCAGGGCAATGAACGAATCGTCCAGTGCCTCGAGTTCGGTGGCGATGGCGTCGAGGAACGCGGCGCGGCGGGCAGCCGAGAGATGGCGAAAGATCGGGAAGGCAGTGGCTGCCGCTTCGGCCGCCGCATTCACTTCAGCCGCAGTCGCCTGGTGGAAACGATAGGGCAGCGCTTCGCCGGTGTTGGCGTCGTGGCTCTGCAAGGTGTTCGAGCCTTGGGCCGAGCGGCTGCCTGCGATGTAGTTGTGGCCTGAAACTTCAAACATGGGACCTCCTGAAGGTCTGTGCAAATCGGGATCAACTGAGTCGATAAATACGCCGTGCGTTGTCATGAAACAGGGCAAGCCGCTCGGCGAGGGAGCGATTGCGGACAATGGTCTTGAAGCCATCGAGCACTTCGCCGAGGCTGTTCACCACGCCATCGACCGGGTAATTGGTGGCAAAGGCACAGCGACTGACCTCGAAGATCGAGATCGCATCGTTCACCACCCCGCGGTTCGACTCCACGGGCCAGGCCTTGCCCGGGATGCAGATGCCGGAAATCTTCAGCGCGACGTTCGGCTCCCGGGCCAGCAACGCGAGGTTGTCGCGCCAGCCGGTCAAACCTTGTTCCGAGCGATCCGCCGGCAGCGCCGTGTGATTGACCACGATGGTGACGTCGGGAAAGTCCCTGACCAGTTCGGCGGCTTCCGGCAGATGCCACCAGGGGGCCTGCAACTCGAAGTGCAAGCCGTTTTCCGCCAGTCGCGCATACCCGTCGCGCCAGCGCGGATCGCGCATGGAACCTGGCGCCGCGAAGTCTGCACGCCATGCTTCAAGGCTGGTCACCACGGGTTTGTGGCGCACGCCGCGCACCAATGGGTGATCGCCGTACAGGCGAAGCAGCTCTGCCGCGTCTTCACGATCGAGCCAGACCTGCGCCACCATCGCGGCCAGGGTAGGTTCGTCTTCAGCCAATGACTCGACAAAACGAACCTCGTCAAAGGGCGTCGCCGGGTCCCATTCACCCTCGATGACCACCGTCTGCACGATGCGGTGGCTGCCGGTCAGCCGGCGATAGTCCTCGGGCAGGAAGTTGCGGCAGATCGACGAGTAATCGCCATAACGAAACGGCCGTAACGGTCGATCATTCAGCCATGGATAGTAATGGGCCTCGATGTCGAAATAGTGTTGATGCGCGTCGACGATGGGCAGGTCGGCATCCTCGCCGCTGGCCAAAAAGCGCGCACGCCAGTCGATGTTCGTTAACTCATCCATGCGGTAGCTCCAGGCGATAAAAGCGTCGCGCATTGCCGGCGAACACCGCTTCCTGCACCGCACGCCCCAGGGGCGCGAGCATCGCGGCCACGCCATCGGCAATCGTGTCGTAGGAGGCGCGCAACCCGGCGACCGGAAAGTTGCTGGCGAACATCACCGCTCGGGCCCGAAGATTTCCAGCGCGGTCAACACCACCACCCGGTTGTCGTCGTAGTTCCAGGGCGAGTCTTTGAGGCCGAACTCCGAGAGCTTGATCTGCACGTTGGGCTGCAGGGCCAGTGCTTCCAGGCCCTTTCGCCAGCGCGCCATGCCTGGCGGGCTGCGATCCCAGGCGAACCCGCTGTGATTCAGGGCAATCTTGATCTGCGGGAACATCGCCGCCACTTCGGCGGCTTCGGCCAGGTGCCAGGGCGGTACGCGCAGGTCCCACGACAAACCGTGCTCAGCCAGCCGCGAAAAGCCTTCCAGCCATTTCGGGTCTTGCATGGTGCCTTTTGCGCCGGCCACCGAGACCTCCGGCGAAGCCGAGGTGACCGGTTTCGAACGAATGCCTCTCACCAGTGGGCGAGCGGCCTGCGCGGCGAGAATCTCGGCGCTGTCTTCGCGGTCGAACCAGGCGTGGGCGACGATCGCATTGGGGAAGCCATAACGTGCGTTCATCTGCTCCAGCCAGCGGGTCTCGGCGACCTGCTGGTCGCGGGCGCGCTCGGCCTCGACGTGCACCGTGCCGACCAGGCGCTGTCTTTCGGTCAGGGCCAGGAAGTGTTCCGGCAGGAAATCGCGGCACAGGCTGTGATAGTCCCCGAGGAAAAAATCCTCGTGATATTCGTCCTGCAGCCAGGGATAACGACCGTTGCCCAGGTCCCACAGGTGATGGTGGGCATCGACAATCGGCAGCGCATCCCCGGCCGCCAGGTTCGGCAGGCCGTTGCGTTCATGCAGGGTGATCATGAGGTCGTCCCTTGCTCAGCGCGATGCGGCGAATTGGGAAGGGCTGAGCACGCCGTCTTCGACTTCGCCGGCGGCGGCCGCCTCGGCCTTGGCTTGTACGCGGGTGCGCAGTTTGGCCACGTTCACCACCACCCGGGTATGGGCGGCGGTCGCCACCAGCTCGACGTCATCGCGCACCTCGACATTGAAGGTGACGCTGCGCCCCTCGATCCGGGTGACGGTGGCGACAATGCTCACCGACATGCCCAGCAGCGTCGCGCCGACATGCCGGATATCGACCGCGGCGCCGACCGTGTTCTCGCCCTCATCGAGGAAGGTCAGCAGGTAATCCAGGCACGTCTGTTCGATGTCGTCCACCAGGCGCGGCGTGGCATAGATGCGCAAGTCCTCACCCAGGAACGAGATGGTGCGCGCCTCGTCGACGATCAGTTGGCGTTCGGTGGCGGCGGTGCCGGCTTCCAGCGTGGAGAAATTCATGTGCGACCTCGTGTGCTTGAAGTGCCGACAGTCGCAGCGACGACTGTCGGTCGGGATGGCAAAGGATGATTTATTTGGTAGGCAGGAAACCGATGGAAATCCATGGCACGGCGATCAGCACCCCCAGCGCCACGACTAGCGCACCGAGATACGGCCAGACCCGGCGCATCGCACCGCTGGGGTCGACCTTGGCGATGGCGCAGGCGGCGTAGAAACCCACGCCAAAGGGTGGGGCGAACAGGCCCAGGCCCATGGCGAAGATTGCGACCATGGCGTAATGCACGTCGTGGATGCCCATGGCCTTGGCGATCGGGAACAGCAGCGGCCCGAACAGCACGATGGCCGGGATGCCTTCGAGAAAACTGCCGAGCAGAATGAACGCCACCGCGGAAATGATCAGGAAACCCAGCGCACCCCCCGGCACCGTCGACATCACTTGCGCCAGCTGATGGGAGAAGCCCGACTGGGTCAACGCCCAGGCCATGGCGTCGCGCTGCCGATGATGATCAGGATCGCCCCGGACAGCGACGCGGTGCTGACCAGGATCGGATACAGGCGGCGCCAGTCGAAGCAGCGGTAGCACAGCAAACCGACGATAAAGGTGTAGGCGACGCCAATGGCCGCGACTTCAGTGGCCGTAGCGACGCCTTCGACTACCGCGGTGCGGATCACGAACGGCAACGCCAGGGCCGGCACCGCGACCAGCAGCGAACGCATGATTTCCTTGCCCGAAGCGCGTTTACCGGTGGAGGCCTCGCCCTTGCGGTTCTTCCACCAGATCACCGCCGCCATGGCGATCGCACCTACCACCGCCGGCATGAAGCCACCGGTGAACAGGGCGGAGATCGACACGCCGGTCACCGAGCCGATGGTGATCAGCACCAGGCTGGGCGGAATGGTTTCCGACATTGCCCCGGAGGCATTGAGCATCGCCACCAGTTCGTTTTCATCCTCGCCGCGCTTCTTCATTTCCGGAAACAGCGCCGGGGCGATAGCGGCCATGTCGGCGGCCTTCGACCCGGAAATACCGGAGATCAGGTAGATGGCGCCGATCAGCACGTAGGACAGGCCGCCACGCACATGGCCGATCAACGAGCAGAGGAAACTGATCATCGCCCGAGCCATGCCCATGGCTTCGATCAGCGCGCCCAAAAATACAAACAGCGGGATCGCCAGCAGGATCAGGCTGGCCATGCCTTCGTCCATCCGGCCTACCACCAGGCTCAAGGGCGTGCCGGTCATGGTCGACAGGTAGGCCACGGTGGCCAGACCGAACGCGACCATGATCGCCACGCCGATGATGATCATCGCCATCACGCCGATCATGAAGAAGATGACCAGGTTCCAGTTGCCCATCAGCAGCAGAGGACCTTCCGCGACCCACAGCAACCCGCCGAGGGAGGCGAGCATCGCCACCGACACCGAAAAGTCGATCAGCCGCGCACTGGTGAGCAAGCGGGCGACACAGGTCATCAGCATCAAGCTCAGACCGACCGCGATGGCGGACACGCGAAAGGCGTTGGGGATTTCCAGGGCGGCGGTGGTGATGATCCATTCGTCGCTGACGTATTCCCAGGCCGGGGTGAACAGCAACCCGATGAAGGTGATCACGATCACGGCGCCGAGGGTGTCGATGAAGGCGCGTTTTTCCACCGGCAACCGCGCGATGAACGAAGTGAGGCGCATGTGCTCGCCCCGGCGCATTGCCACCACCGAGCCGAGCATCGCCAGCCACAGGAACAGCAGCGAGGCCAGCTCATCGCCCCAGACAATGGGCTGGTTGAGCACGTAGCGCGAGAACACGTTGCAGAACAGCAACACGACTTCGACCACCACCAGCAACGCTGCGCTGCCTTCGGTCAGCCAGCGCAGGCCGGTGTCGAGCGCGCGACCCAGGCGAAAGGTGGCGGCGCGTGGGCTGAGTCCTTCAGCGGGAGAAACATCCGTCATTGGCAGTTCGTTTTTCATGACCTTGTCTCCGGCTTAGGACAGTTGACCCGCGTACTGCTCGAGCAAGCTCCAGGCTTCGTCGCCGTACTTGTCCTTCCATTGGGTGTAGAAGCCTTTCGATTGCAGGTCGGCCCTGAACAATGAACGGTCGACCTTGTTGAAGGTGATGCCATGGGCGGTCAGGGACGGCTCGAGGCTGGCGTTGAGGTCGATCACCTGCTGACGCTGGACCAGTGCCGCGGCGTTGATCTGCCGGGAGACGATTTCCTGCACATCCGCCGGCAACTTTGGAAAGGTCTTGCCCGAGGCAACGATCCAGAAACCGCCCCAGATGTGGTCGGTCATCGAGCAGTACTTCTGCACTTCGTAGAAGCGCGCGGATTCGACCACCACCAGCGGGTTTTCCTGGCCGTCGACCACTTTGGTCTGCAAGGCCGAGTAGGTTTCGTTGATGCTGATGCCGGTCGGGGAGGCGCCCAGGGCGCTGAACATGGAGGTCCACAGCGGGCTCACCAGCACCCGCAGCTTGAAGCCGGCCAGGTCCTGCGGGGTGAAGATCGGCCGCGTCGAACTGGTGATCTGGCGAAAGCCGTTGTTCCAGACTTTCTCCATCGGGATCAGGCCGACCTTGGCGGTCTTGGCGCGCACGTACTCGCCCAGCTTGCCGTCCAGGGCCGCCCAGACGCTGTCGTAGTCCTTGAAGGCAAAGGGCATGCTTTCAATGGACATGGCCGGCACCAGGGTAGAGAGGATGGCGCCTGGCAACGGGATGAAGTCGATCGCCCCGGCGCGCACCTGGGACAGCATGTCGGTGTCGCCGCCCATGGCGCCGTTGGCGTACACCTGCAGGTCCACCGCGCCGTTGGTTTCGGCCTTGATCGCGAGCGACGCGGCCTTCATCTGGATGTTCAGCGGATGGGTGTCGGGCAAGCTGCTGGTGTCGCGCAGCACGATGGGTTTGGTCGCGGCGAAGACGCTGGAGGGCAGCAGGTTGGCGGCGAATGCACCGCCGACGGTGATGCCGGCAGACATTAGAAATGATCGGCGGCTGACGGCCTCGGTCAAGATACGGCTCATGATGTTCACCTTGTTATTGTTGTTGTTCTAAAAAACGCGGATTCAGTTGATCGAACGTTGATCCTTGTAGGAGCGAGCTTGCTCGCGATGGTCGTTAACGATAACGCGGGCTTTCTGGTTGAACGCGGCGCTCTCAGGTCCATCGCGAGCAAGCTCGCTCCTACAGGGGATCGAGATCGGGATCAGGATCGGGTTCAGGTGTTGTGGCGACTCAGGACGCCAGTGCCACCACCGCCCGGCTTCGAATCAGCTCATCGATTTCATCTTCCGCAAAACCACTTTCCTTCAGCACTTCGCGGGTGTGTTCGCCAAGCAGCGGAGCAGGGCGGCTGGTCGGCGGCGCGGCGCTGTCCATGTCGGAGAAGTGAATCGGCAGGCCCATGCCGCGCACCCGGCCTTCGGTGGGGTGTTCGGTTTCGACGACCATGCCCCGGGCGATGGTTTGTGGATGGGCCAGCGCCGCGGCGATGTCCAGCACCGGCCCGGCAGGCAGGCCGAGGCTGTCGAACAGCACCATCCATTGATCCGTGGTGCGCGCCACCAGCACTTCATTGAGGATCTCCACCAGAGCCAGGCGGTGCTCCATGCGCAACGCGTTGCTGGCGAAGCGTGGATCGGCCTTCAGTTGCGGCACGGCCAGGGCTTCGACCAGTCGTTCGTAGTTGGCCTGGTTGGCGGCGCCGATATTGATCCAGCCGTCGGCGGTGCGGAACACTTGATACGGCGCGCTGGTGGAGTTGGCCGACCCCATCTTCGGCAGGATGGTGCCATCGGCGAAGTAAGCGGCCGCCGGCCAGTACATCTGTTGCAGGCCGGCTTCGAACAACGAGGTGTCGACCATCTGCCCCAGGCCGGTTTTCTGCTTGGCCGCGTAGGCGGCGCAAATGCCAAGGGCGGCGAGGATCCCGGAGTTGATGTCGGCCACCGGCGAACCGGCCTTGACCGGCTCGCGCCCGGCTTCACCGGTCATGCTCATCATGCCGCTCATGCCCTGGGCGATCAGGTCGAAACCGCCTTTCTCGCCGAACGGCCCGCTGCGCCCGTAGCCGGAGATCGCGCAGTAGATCAGCCCGGGGTTGATCACTTTGAGCGCTTCATAGCCCAGGCCGAATTTCTCCATGGTGCCGGCCCGGTAGTTTTCCGTGACCACGTCGGCATCCAGCAACAGGCGGCGCAACACGTCGCGGCCACCGTCGGTTTTCAGGTT
This sequence comes from Pseudomonas sp. VI4.1, assembly GCF_002029345.1. Lineage (NCBI taxonomy): Bacteria > Pseudomonadati > Pseudomonadota > Gammaproteobacteria > Pseudomonadales > Pseudomonadaceae > Pseudomonas > Pseudomonas sp. VI4.1. Next base: position 6,694 of record NZ_MULM01000075.1, on the reverse strand, counting down.
CAGGCCGATCCCGCGCTTGTTGCGGTTGACCACCATGAACGAGGCGGATTCGCCGCTGGCCATGATCGGCGAGAAGCGCCGCGAATCATCGCCGTCCGGGACTTTCTCGACCTTCACCACATCGGCGCCCATGTCGGCCAGCATCATCCCGCACACCGGGCCGGACATGATGTGAGCCAGTTCTACAACGCGCATGCCTGTCAGCGGTCCCATGTCATTTCCCCTTGAACTGTGGTTTGGCTTTCGTGATGAAAGCGTTCAGGCCGATCTGAAAATCTTCGGTGTCGTAGCAGCTGTAACTGCTGTCGACTTGCTCGGCGGTGGGTGCCACGCCGGCTTCAAGCTGGCGCGCGGCCTGGCGATGCCAGCGGGCGACCAGGGGCGCGCCGTTGGCAATGCGTCTGGCGGTGGCGAGGGTCTCGGTTTCGACCTCGGCGTCTGGCACGACGCGGGTCACGAGGTTTTTCACGTAGGCGTCGTTGGCGTCGAGAATGCGTCCTTCCAGCAGGATCTCGAGGGTGGTCGAGCGTCCGGCCAGCGCCACCAGTCCGGCCATTTCGTCATAGGACATGACCAGGCCCAGTTTGCCGACCGGCGCCCCGAAGCGGCTGGAAGTGCCGCAGATACGCAGGTCACAGAGCGCGGCGATTTCCAGGCCGCCGCCGACGCACACGCCGTGGATCATCGCGATGACCGGGTGCGGGCAGTCAACGACCGCGCGCATGGCGGCCGAGGTCACCTCGGCATACTCCCGGGCTTGCGCCTGATCAGCGCGTACGTTTGGAAACTCGCCGACATCGGCACCGGCGGCAAAGGCCTGTTCGCCGGCGCCGCGCAGCACCACGCAACGCACGCTGGAGTCAGCGGACAGCTCGGTCATGACGTCACCCAGGTCCTGCCACATGGACAAGGTCAGGGCGTTCATTTTTCCCGGGTGGCTGAGGGTGACGATGGCAATGGCGTCTTGCCGTTCGATAAGGACAGTGGGGTTCATGATGGTGCCGCTGGCGTCGAATCACTGTTCGACGATGCGGCTGCCTCCTGTTTTATTGTTGTGGGATAGCGGCTGTTTACAGCGACTGCCGGAGCATCGACAGGTAGTCCGCGGACGATGCTTCGCGGGGGTTGGTCTTGTGGCTGTGATCGTGCAACGCGCCTTCGACGATCCCGGCAAACAGGCTCTCGTCGACGCCGATCTCGCTCAGGCGGGTCGGCAGGCCCAGGCGGCGGGTCATGTTCTCGATCGCGGTACCGATGTTGGCGCCGGCCTCAAGGCCCATGGCGTGGCGCAGGCGTTCGAGCTTGCGTTCATCGCGGACCGTGGGGGCGTTGGCGTTGAAGTCCACCACCGCGGGCAGGAAGATCGCGTTCAAGGTGCCGTGGTGCAGCTTCGGGTTGATCCCGCCCAGGGCGTGGGACAGGCTGTGCACGCAACCCAGGCCCTTCTGGAACGCGAGGGCGCCCTGCATCGAGGCACTCATCATGTTCATCCGCGCTTCGCGGTCACCCGGTTCGGCGGTGGCGCGTTCGATGTGTTCCCAGGCGCGCCACAGGCCATCGAGGGCGATGCCATCCGCGGCGGGGTTGAAGACCGGCGCCATGAAGGTCTCGATGCAATGGGCGATGGCGTCCATGCCGGTGGCGGCGGTGAGCATGGGTGGCAGGCCCAGGGTCAGCTCGGGATCGCAGATGGCCACGCGCGGCACCACAAAAGGTGAGATTACGCCCACTTTGCGACCATCGTCGAGGATCAGGATGGCGCCGCGCCCGACTTCGCTGCCGGTGCCTGCGGTGGTCGGAATCGCGATCAGCGGCGCGGTGGCCGAGGTGATGCGATCCAGCCCGCCTTCGATCACGGCAAAGCTTTGCAGCGGGCCGTCGTGGGTCGCGCACACGGCAACGCCCTTGGCCAGGTCGATGGAAGAACCACCGCCGACGGCGATGATGCGTTTGCACTCGCCAAGGTGATATTGCGCCACGGCTTGACGCACCGCGTGCTCGTTGGGGTTGGGCGGGGTGGCGTCGAAGATCGTGGGGGTGCGGGTGGCGTCCAGGGCGGCGATGACTTTGTCGACGATACCGGCATTGCGTACACCGACGTCGGTGACGATCAGCGGACGCGTGATGCCGGCGCGTTCGGCTTCCGAGGCCAGTTGCTGCAGGCTGTCGTAGCCGAACTGGATCTTGGTGACGTAATTGATGAGGGACATGATTCACCACAAGTTATACAGGATTGTTGTTGTTGCAATCGGCCGGGAGGCAGGAGGGCGCTCGCATCCTGGCTAAACCCATTGCATTGCCTGGTTGTGGAGTGGACTATAGGGCCGTCGTGGCGAGCCTCGATACTGACAACTTTCGATACCTCTATAACTTTTAGTTAACCCTGATGACGCCCTCACTGAACTCGATCATGTCCCGCCTGCACGTCAAGCAGCTGCGGTTGTTAATCGCCCTGGATGAGCACGGCTCCCTGCTGGGCGCGGCCAGGCAGGTCGCGCTGACGCAGCCCGGCGCCAGCAAGGCGCTGCAGGAAATTGAAACCACTTTTGGCACCTCGCTGTTCACCCGAACCAACCGCGGGCTGGAGCCCAACGATGCCGGGCGCTCGGTGATCCGTTACGCGCGCCTGATCCAGACCGACCTCGCGCACCTGCGCGAGGAGATCATCGGGATCATGAGTGGGGAGGGTGGTCGGGTGGCGGTCGGCACCATCATGGGCGCCGTGCCTTTATTGACCACGGCGATCAGCCGGGTCATTGCCGATCACCCGAAGCTGTCCATCGAGATCGTCGAAGACACCAGCGCCGCGCTGCTCAGCCAGCTGGATTCCGGGCGCCTGGACCTGGCGATCTGCCGCACCACCGTCAGCACCACGCCGTATTTGTATGAGAGCGCGACCTTCGTCGAGGAAACCCTGGCGGTGATCGCCAGCACCCAGCATCCGTTCGCCTATGCCAGGCGACTGTCCCTGAAGGATCTGGTGGATTACCGCTGGGTGGTCTATCGCGCCAACATGCCCATGCGCCTGCTGCTGGAACGGGAATTCCACGAGGCCGACCTGCGGTTTCCGGTGCACCTGTTGGAGACGACCTCGGCCTTCGCGACCTTGTCGCTGCTCCAGGAAAACCCGACCCTGGTCGCACTGGTGTCGACTGACGTGGCGAAATTCTGCTCCGGCTATGGCTTTACCACCACGCTGCCGCTGCCCATCACTTCGCGCAGCGAACCCTATGAGCTGGTGTCGCGCACAGGCGTGCCGGACTCGCCGGCCGCCAGACTGTTGCGCGAGGCCCTGCTCAATCCCCGTTGAGCTGGCCGGCGCTGATCTGTGCACTTTTATAAAGCCCTGATGCAACCGCTGCACTATGCGAAGGCAAAACCGCCGGTGTCCGACCCTGTGCCCTTGGGTCGCCAAGTGCCCGGTACGCGGGCCTGAAAGCGCTGTCTGCACGATCTGGCACAGTCGCTGCATAGCCCTTTACAGGCCCGCCGCGAATACAGTCGAGTGGGCAGCCCCTCTCGGTCAACGACGATCGATTCGTGGGCAACATCGGTGAATCAGGCATAGACGTCTGGTTTCAACACCGCAAAAGAACAGGCAAAGACGCCTGGAACCGCAAGGTTTCAGGCGTTTTTTTTTTGCATTTTTGAACCGTGACGGGCTTTAGCCGGGTGCTACTTATGAATTCCAATGTTGGCGCGTTGAACAAACTGCAGACGCTGGTCGTGATCGGCAATGGCATGGTCGGACATCATTGTGTCGAACAGCTGATCGAGCGCGGTGCCCTCGATCACTATCGGCTGCATGTGTTCAGCGAGGAGCCGATGCGCGCCTACGACCGTGTGCACCTTTCCGAATATTTCACCGGCCGTGATGCCGAGTCCGCTGGCGCTGTCCGACGCGTCGCTGTACCAGACCCCGGGCGTGACCCTGCACCTGGGCGTGCCGGTGCTGGAAATCGACCGCGGCCGCCGCCAGGTGATCACCGCGCAAGGTTGCGTCGCCTACGACAAGCTGGTGCTGGCGACGGGCTCCTATCCCTTCGTGCCGCCGATCGAAGGCGCCGAGGGCGACTCGCGCCTGGTCTACCGCACCCTGGAAGACCTCGACGCGATCCGTGCCCGCGGCCGCCAACGCCCGGCGTGGCGTGGTGGTCCGGCGGTGGCCTGCTCGGCCTTGAAGCCGCCAACGCCCTGAAAAGCCTCGGCCTGGAAGCGCATGTGGTGGAGTTCGCCCCGCGCTTGATGCCGGTGCAGCTGGACGAGATGGGCGGCATGGCGCTCAAGTCGCAAATCGAACGGCTCGGCGTCGGTGTGCACCTGTCCCGCGCCACCCAATCGATCACTGCGGGTCAGGACTACCGCTACCGGATGAATTTTGCCAACGACGAATGCCTCGAAACCGACCTGGTGGTGTTCTCCGCCGGTATCCGTGCGCAGGATGCGCTGGCCCGTCAATGCGCGCTGGACATCGGCCCGCGCGGTGGCGTGGTGATTGACGACCATTGCCTGAGCATCGACCCGAACATCTACGCCATCGGCGAGTGCGCCTCCTGGAACGGCAGCCTGTTCGGCCTGGTCGCGCCCGGCTACCAGATGGCGCGCAGCGTCGCGGCGAGGTTGTGCCACCAAGTCGCGGAGCCGTTCGACCGGCGCCGACATGGTCGACCAAACTCAAACTGCTGGGGGTCGATGTCGGCTCCATCGGCGATGCCCATGGCAACACGCCGGGCGCACGCAGCTATCAGTTCCTCGACGAAACCAGCGCCAGCTATCGCCGCCTGGTGGTGGACGCCACGGGCAAGCACGTGCTCGGCGCGGTGCTGGTCGGCGACAACAGCTACGACGACACGCTGCTGCAATACATGCAGAACGCGATTGCGCTGCCTTCTGAGCCAGCCAGCCTGATTCTGCCATCATCCGCAGGCGCGCCGACCCTGGGCCCGGGCGCGTTGCCCGAGTCGGCCACGGTGTGCTCGTGCCATAACGTCACCAAGGGTTCCATTTGCTCGGCCATCGACGGCGGCTGCACCGACCTCGCCTGCTCAAGGCGCAGACCAAGGCCTGCACCGGTTGCGGCGGTTGCGCCGGGTTGCTCAAGCAGGTGTTCGAGCATGAATTGATTGCCCGTGGCGTCAGTGTCGACAAAAGCCTGTGCGAGCACTTCGCCTATACCCGTCAGGAGCTGTATGCACTGGTGCGGGTAGAAGGGGTGATCACCTTTGAAGAACTGCTGGCCAAACACGGCCGCGGCCACACCGGGTGCGATGTGTGCAAACCGGCGGTGGGTTCGATCCTCGCTTCGTGCTGGAACCAGCCGATCATGGACGCCTCGCTGGTGCCGTTGCAGGACACCAACGACACGTTCATGGCCAACATGCAGAAGAACGGCACCTATTCGGTGGTGCCACGTATTCCCGGCGGCGAAATCAGCGCCGACAAGCTGATCGCGATCGGCGTCGTGGCGAAGAAATACGACCTCTACACCAAAATCACCGGCGGCCAGCGCATCGACCTGTTTGGCGCGCAGTTGCACGAATTGCCGGACATCTGGGCCGAGCTGATCGCAGCCGGTTTCGAGACCGGCCACGCCTACGGCAAGTCGACCCGCACGGTGAAGTCCTGCGTCGGCAGTACCTGGTGCCGTTATGGCGTGCAGGACAGCGTGCAGATGGCCCTGACGATCGAAGACCGCTACAAGGGCCTGCGCTCGCCGCACAAGCTCAAGTTCGCCGTTTCCGGCTGCACCCGGGAATGCGCCGAAGCCCAGAGCAAAGACGTCGGCGTGATCGCCACCGAGAACGGCTGGAACCTCTACATTGCCGGTAACGGCGGCATGCGCCCGCGCCACGCCGAGCTGTTCGCCACCGATCTCGACGATGCGACCCTGATCCGCTACATCGACCGCTTCCTGATGTTCTACATCCGCACTGCCGACAAACTGCAGCGCACCTCGGTCTGGCGTGAAAGCCTGGAAGGCGGCCTGGACTACCTCAAGGACGTGATCATCCACGACAGCCTCGGCCTGGGCGCCGAACTCGAGTCGCAGATGCAGTTGGTGGTCAATCGTTATGAATGCGAATGGGCCAACGCCCTCCAGGACCCGGAAAAACTCAAGCGCTTTCGCACCTTCGTCAACGATAAACGCCCGGACCCGGACATCCACTTTGTCCAGGAACGCGGCCAGCGGCGTCCGATCATGGCCGCCGAACTCAACCTTATCCCTGTCATCGAGGAGATTGTCTGATGAGCCAGTCCACTACCCAGCGTGTCGCATCCCTGACCCACACCGATGTCTGGCAAACGGTGTGCGGGCAACAGGACCTGGTCAGCAACTCCGGCGTGGTCGTCTGGCTCGACGGCGCACAAGTGGCGTTGTTCTACCTGCCGAGCGTTCACGGCAAGACCTTGTACGCCATCGACAACCATGACCCGCAATCCGGCGCGAATGTGATCGGCCGCGGCCTGGTCGGCAGCATCAAGGGCGACCTGGTAGTGGCCTCGCCGATCTACAAGCAGCACTTCCGCCTGGAGGACGGCAGTTGCCTGGAGTACCCGCAACAGCGCCTGCGGGTGTGGCCGGTGCGCTTGAATGGCGGTGTGGTGGAGGTGGGGGTGGCTTGATGCCACGCTCCTTCGGGTCAGGGCGCAACAGAATCGGAGACTCTTATGAAAACAGCCGCACAGTTACTCA
>NZ_MULM01000076.1:0-17318 GCF_002029345.1 Pseudomonas sp. VI4.1 | reverse complement strand
GAGCTGGCTTGCCAGCGAAGGCGGCGGCACATTCAATATCAATGGCAACTGACACACCGCTTTCGCTGGCAAGCCAGCTCCTACAGGGGAGTGTTTCAACCGATAGATCGGGGCGGTCTACGTAGAACTACGTAGAGGACGCGTACGTAGTAACGCGGATTTATTTGTGGACGGCATGCGCGGATATTGGGCCAGCTCCGCTCAGCGGACACAATTATAAAAATTACCGCCGCAGTCCACTGGCTGTCGGCAGGAGACACGCTATGCCCCGTCTGGCTAAACACCTCGCCTGGTTTGCCGTGGCTGTCCTGGGAGCGTTCGCGCTGAGTGTCGTGGCCCTGCGCCGCGGCGAAGCCATCAACGCCCTGTGGATCGTCGTCGCTGCAGTCGCTATCTACCTCGTCGCATACCGTTACTACAGCCTGTTCATCGCCAATAAAGTGATGCAGCTCGATCCCAATCGCGCTACGCCCGCCGTGCTCAACAATGACGGCCTGGACTTCGTGCCGACCAACAAACACGTGCTATTCGGTCACCACTTCGCGGCGATTGCCGGCGCGGGCCCTCTGGTCGGACCGGTCCTGGCGGCACAGATGGGCTACCTGCCCGGTACGCTGTGGCTGATTGCCGGGGTGGTGCTGGCTGGCGCGGTCCAGGACTTCATGGTCCTGTTCCTGTCCACCCGCCGCAACGGTCGTTCCCTGGGTGACATGGTCCGCGAAGAAATGGGCCGCATCCCCGGCACCATCGCCTTGTTCGGCTGCTTCCTGATCATGATCATCATCCTCGCGGTGCTGGCGCTGATCGTGGTCAAGGCCCTGGCCGAAAGCCCGTGGGGCATGTTCACGGTGATGGCGACCATCCCGATCGCGATGTTCATGGGCATCTACATGCGCTACATCCGCCCGGGCCGCATCGGTGAAATCTCGGTGATCGGCGTGGCGCTACTGCTCGGTTCGATCTGGCTCGGTGGGCAGATTGCCGCCGATCCGGTCTGGGCCAAGGCGTTCAGCTTCACCGGCGTGCAGATCACCTGGATGTTGATCGGCTACGGTTTCGTTGCGGCGGTGTTGCCGGTGTGGCTGATCCTGGCGCCGCGTGACTACCTGTCGACCTTCCTCAAGATCGGCACCATCGTCGCCCTGGCGATCGGCATCCTGGTCACCATGCCTGAGCTGAAAATGCCGGCATTGACCCAGTTCATCGACGGCACCGGGCCGGTGTGGAAGGGCGGTCTGTTCCCGTTCCTGTTCATCACCATTGCCTGCGGCGCGGTCTCGGGTTTCCATGCGCTGATCGCTTCGGGCACCACGCCCAAGTTGCTGGCCAGCGAAGGCCATGCCCGTTACATCGGGTACGGCGGCATGCTGATGGAATCCTTTGTGGCGATCATGGCGATGGTGGCCGCTTCGGTGATCGAGCCGGGTGTGTACTTCGCCATGAACAGCCCGGCAGCGATCGTTGGCTCCGATGCCGTTACTGTGGCGCAGACCGTCAGCAGCTGGGGTTTTGCGATTACTCCGGAAGCGCTGCAAGCGGTGGCCAAGGACATCGGTGAAACCACCATCCTGGCCCGTGCCGGCGGTGCGCCGACCCTGGCGGTCGGGATCGCGCAGATCCTGCACAGTGTCCTGCCGGGTGAAAACACCATGGCGTTCTGGTACCACTTTGCGATCCTGTTCGAAGCGCTGTTCATCCTCACCGCGGTCGACGCCGGCACCCGTGCCGGACGCTTCATGCTCCAGGATTTGCTCGGCTCCTTCGTGCCGGCGCTGAAACGCACCGAGTCCTGGACCGCCAACCTGATCGCCACCGCCGGTTGCGTGGCCATGTGGGGTTATCTGCTGTACCAAGGGGTGATCGACCCGCTGGGCGGCATCAACACCTTGTGGCCGCTGTTCGGTATCTCCAACCAGATGCTGGCCGGGATCGCGCTGATGCTGGCGACCGTGGTGCTGATCAAGATGAAGCGTCAACGTTATGTCTGGGTCACCATGCTGCCTGCGGTCTGGCTACTGATCTGCACCACCACCGCCGGTTTCATCAAGCTGTTCGACGCCAACCCGGCGATCGGTTTCCTCGCGCTGGCGAAGAAATACAGCGATGCCCTGGCCAACGGCCAGGTGCTGGCACCGGCCAAGAACATCGACCAGATGCAGCACGTGATCTACAACGCCTACACCAACGCCACGCTGACGGCGCTGTTCCTGTTGGTGGTGTTCAGCATCCTGTTCTTTGCACTCAAGGTCGGCATTGCCGCCTGGGGCACCAAGGAACGTACGGATAAAGAAGCACCGTTCCAGGCCCTGCCGGATGCTTGATCGAGGAGTGCAGCATGTTCAATGACCTGAGTCGCCTGGGTAAATACCTCGGTCAGGCCGCGCGCCTGATGGTCGGCATGCCCGACTACGACAACTACGTGGAGCATATGCAGAGCAAACACCCGGACAAACCGGTGATGAGCTACGAAATATTTTTCCGCGAACGTCAGGAAGCCCGTTACGGGAGCAAGAGCGGGCCGAAGTGTTGTTGAGGGCAACCAGCGTTCTTTATTGAACCTGTTTTAAATAGCAGAAACGAAAACGCCGCTCATTCGAGCGGCGTTTGTCGTTTGCGCGGGGATAAAGCAAGTTCGGAACTAAACATATAGCCGCTCTATTTCCTTCCCCATTATCGACAGCTTGTTGACGTCAGAGATTTGTGCTGTCCGGTTGCATCTAAAAGCGATTGGCCTTAGTGCAAAACAGTTGAGCGCGTGATTCAAGTGTCAGCCATAAATAGAATCTAGATCAGGCAAATCAATCGCTAAGCGGCGCTGTGGGCCAGTGAACAAGAAAGCGGCAGAAAACTGACAAATAAAAAACAGTCATATCCTCCCCCTTAAAGTCGGTGATGCATCATGATCAAGATCATGGCGTGCTTGCTAATGGGAGCTCTTACTGCAGGATGCAACGGCATCGTTAAACCCGAATTTTCGGGCCCTATCAACGATTCATACTTTCTGGTTTTCTCCGGCTTTCCTCTGGCGTATGTGTATATGGCTTCAGCGGTGCAATGGAACGAGGACTACGCCGTCACCGCCCGCCATACACCGTTGATCCCCAACGTGAAGTACAGCTGCAGCACAGGTTGCGACCTGGTGTTCTTCCTGCACAAGGCTAATGGCCGCTTCCCGTCCTGGCGCGCGCCGCGTGTGGGCGAGCGCATCACCGCCGTGGGCGGCAGCCCGTATCTGATTACCACCACCGGCAAGGGCAAAGTGTATCCAACGCCTTTCATCAATACCGATGAACACAGCGGCGATCTGTACGGTATCCATGATGCCCCGTTGATCAAGGGCATGTCGGGTGGGCCGGTCGTTGCCAGCGACGGCAGTGTGGTCGGCATCAATATCGGTTTCTATTCCACTACATTGAACGATGTGAGCGCGCACCCCGGGGTCAATACCGCCGAGAGGATGAGTATCTTTGTGCCTTACTCGATCGTTCTGCGCGAGTGGGGGTTGTTGCAGGCGAAGCTTGATAATCCAAACGGCTCGCAATATGTCACGAAGTAGGGCTTCTTTGCGGGTTGGAAGGGTGCAGGGCGGTGCCCAACGGATGGGTGCCGCAGGCATTTGCCATTACTTGCCCGTCTAGTTACCAGTGCCGGCTGAGGCCTGGCCGTGTCGCGGGGATGAATTCGAGCGTTTGCAGGTTCAGCAGGGTGAAGTGACCGCGTTCCGGCAGCCAGCCGCCGGTGTCGATGTGGTAGACATTGCCCAGGATGATCGGCTCGGGCAGGGGTGTATGCCCCACCACCACCGCGCGCGCACCCGACACGCCGCCGGGGTCGCTGTCGGTGATGCGTCGGCGTGACCACTGCAGGGTCGTGGCGATCTGTTCGGCCTCGATCGCTGAGGCCGAGAGCGCTTCAGTCATGGCTTGCCAGCTGCCCCGTGGAATATCCGCGTGCACGATGCCGATCAGGCCTTGCGTGGTCTCGACCTCCATCACCAACGGCAAGTCGGCGAGGATGGCCGCGTAATAGGCTTGCTCGACGCCCGACAGGCTGTAGAACCAGGCGCCACCATTGGCAAAGTGCAGGCTGCGTTCGGCGCTGGCGCGGCCGGCGGCGTGGGAATCGATGGTCATCTGCTCGTGGTTGCCCCGCGCTGCATGGAACCAGGGTTTGCGCAGCAGCCATTGATCGACGTCCAGTGTTTGCGGCCCGCGGTCGACCAGATCGCCCACGCTGAACAGGCGGTCGATGGTAGGGTTGAATGCGGCCGCTTCCAGTGCAATCTGCAACCGTGCGAAGTGGCCGTGAATGTCACCCACGGCGAGGTCGCGACCGACAGGGTTGGCGGCGAAGCGCTGCACTTCTCGGGTTTCGGACATGGCAATGCCTTGCCCACCTCACGTTGGCGGGCTGGTAGTCCGTTGAGTTTAGGCCAGTAAGTGCTGGTTGACAGCCAGGGTGTCGGTGTCGGTCTGGCTGGCGAACATCAGGCCATCACGTTTCCGACACCGATCGAGCGAAGTCAGAAGCCGGTGGCTTGTCCGAGATTTTTGTCCTGCGCGCCAGCGATGAGGTGCAGGGGGATGTGTTGCTGTTCATCGATGGATGAGACTTCAAAACTTCCCACCACCTGGGGCTGTCGCTCGCACACTTCGGTCGACTCTCCAGCCAGTATTTTAGCCATTCTTGCGTGATTCGCGGCGATTTCATTGAGAGTTGACATGTTACATCCCCCGGGTGACTGACCAAGCGTATCGCTGGAGTCCTTGAACATTGATTTGAGTGCTGCCGCGTCAGAATTACGTCGATCTGGAGCTGCTACGACCGGCCTTTGCAATCCTTGAGCCAGAGAGGGTTGGGTAATTGACGCTGCCCATAGCATAGGCGACGAATGGTGGGTTTGCGTTACAAGGCGGGTGGTTTTGGGGGGGAGGATCAAACGGAAGTGCTGACTGTCAGGCCGCCTTCGCTGGCAAGCCAGCTCCTACAGGGATCACCTGCGTATAGATTGATTGTGGTCGGCGCTAATCCCCTGTAGGAGCCGGCTTGCTGGCGAAGGCGTCTGCAGGGTCGATGCAAGGCTTGAGGCCGCCTTCGCTGGCAAGCCAGCTCCTACAGGGATCACCTGCGTATAGATTGATTGTGGTCGGCGCTAATCCCTTGTAGGAGCCGGCTTGCTGGCGAAGGCGTCTGCATGGTCGATGCAAGGCTTGAGGCCGCCTTCGCTGGCAAGCCGGCTCCTGCATGGGGTGTGCGCTGGGCACGGATTTTGTGTTTGGCCGGTGCTTTTCAGAACCGATACTCGGCTGGGACCTGATGGGCGATGAAGTGCTGCATGTGTTCGAAAAAGCGCGTCTGCAATTTCGACGTCGGCCCCTGCACCGGCAACAGCAGGCTGAAATCCATTTCGATCGCCGGCTTCGAACGCCCTGAACACCACGCCATTGCCGCGGTATTCGACCGCGCTGATGGCGTCGACCAGCGCGACCCCCAGCCCTTGTTCGACAAAAGTGCACATGGGCAGCGACAGTTGGGTTTCCAGGCGCAGTTCGCGCTCGACCCCGTACGCGGCAAATATCGAGTCAATGTGTTGGCGCGAGCCGATGGATTGCGGGTAGGAAATGAACGCCTCGCCTTGCAGGTCCTCGGGATGGATCGTGGCCTTGCCCTGCAAGCGATGGTTGGCCGGCAGGGCGCAGAGCATGCGGGTAGCCAGAAGTTTTTCGGCGCGCGGGCTGGGGTAGGTATTGGGCAGGACGATGATGCCCAGGTCGCAGCGCTGGCCGACCACCAGGTCCACGACCTCGCGCGAGGAATGCACCACCAGCGAAATCTGCACGTGCTCATGCTCGGCCATGAACGCGGCGATGGCGCGCGGCAGGAATGAAAGCCCCATGGCCGGGGCGCTGGCGATGTGCAGTGAACCGCGTTTAAGGCTGCGGATGTCCTGCGCCGTGCGGGCAATGCGTTCGACCCCGAGCAACGAGCGCTGGACTTCCTGGTACAGCGTCATGGCTTCGGCGGTCGGTTGCAGCCGCCCCTTGATCCGGTCGAACAAACTGAAACCGATGTCCTCCTCGAGGCTGGCAATCAGTCGCGTCGCGGCTGGCTGCGAGATGTGCAGCATCTCGGCGGCACGGGTGACGGTCTGGCCGAGGATGACCGCGCGAAAGGCCTCCAGCTGACGAAGATTCATGGCGGGTATCCTTGGCTAATATCCATAACAAAAAGACATGACCTTGGCAAAATAAAGCATTTTTCAAGTCGCTGACAGCGCTCTAGGATCTTCTGCATCAAGATCATTCAGGCGTAATGCCTGCGCTGCAGGTGATTTCGCGGCGTTGAAAGAGCGGCAGTGCAATCATGCAAAAAAGCTGATGTGATGATCGTAGGGGGTGGTTTGGTCGGGCTGTCCATTGCCTATGGCCTGGCCCTGCTCGGTCGCCAGGTCAGCGTCTTCGACGAGGGCGATGACGCCTATCGGGCGGCGCGTGGCAACTTCGGCCTGCTGTGGGTCCAGGGCAAGGGCTACGGGATGAGTCCCTATGCGCAATGGACTCGGGATTCGGTGGCGCTTTGGCCTCGGTTCGCCGCCGCGTTGCAGGCCGACAGCGGCATTGACCTCCATCTGCGTCAGCCCGGCGGATTCCAGCTGTGTTTGAGTGAGCAGGAGATGGCCGAGGAAAGCCGTCGACTGCGCTGGTTGCGCGACGCCATGCACGGTGATTATCCGTTCGAACTGCTGGATCCGGCGCAACTGCGCGCTCGTTTGCCGGGCGTGGGACCGTCGGTGGTGGGCGGCTGTTACTCGCCCATGGACGGTCAGGTCAATCCGTTGAAATTGCTGCGTGCGCTGTACGCCGCCTGCCAGGTGCGCGGGGTCAGGATCCTCAATGGCCAGCGGGTCCGCGCCATTGGCCAGCACGGCTCGGGCTTCGAACTGGATACCGGTGAACAGCGCTGGTACGCCGGGCAGTTGGTGCTGGCCGCCGGGCTCGGCAATCGCGAACTGGGCGCGCAGTTGGGCATGGACGTGCCGGTGAGCCCCAATCGGGGGCAGATTCTGGTGACCGAGCGTCTCAAACCCTTTCTGCATTACCCCACCACCTACGTGCGCCAGACCGACGAAGGCACGGTGCAACTGGGCGATTCCCATGAGTCGGCGGGTTTCGACGACGGTACCAGCAGCGACGTGATGGCCGACATCGCCCGGCGCGCGGTGCATTGCTTTCCCCGGTTGGGCCAGGTCCGTCTGGTTCGGGCGTGGGGTGCGCTGCGGGTGCTGAGCGCCGACGGCTTGCCCATCTACGAAGCTGCGCAGGCCTGCCCGGGGGCAGTGGTGGTCAGTTGCCACAGTGGCGTGACCCTGGCGGCGATCCATGCCTTGACGCCTGGCGCCGTGGATTGCCGGTGACTATGACGAGCCGGCCGTGGCGCATTTCAGTCTGCAGCGCTTCAGGCGCAAACCCGAGGTGCGCCATGCCGGCTGACAGTTTGTTCCGGGCGTTGGGCCCGGCGGAAAACACCGTGCAGATCGAATTCGAAGGCGCGTCGTTAGCGGTGCCCGCAGGCATTTCCCTGGCCGCCGCCTTGCTGCTCAGTGGTGTCACTCATACCCGCGACAGTGCAGTCAGCGGCAGGCCCGGCGCGCCCTTTTGCATGATGGGCGTGTGCTTCGAGTGTCTGGTCGAGGTGGACGGGCAGGCCAATTGTCAGGCGTGCCTGCTGCCGGTTCGTGCGGGTATGCGTGTGCTGCGCCAGCGCGGGGCTCGGGATTTTCTGGAGAGTGGCCACGACGAGGAGGGCGCCGATGAATAAGCCAACAGTCGACCTGATCGTGATCGGCGCCGGCCCCGCCGGCCTGAGCGCGGCGCTTGAGGCCACGCGCCACGGCCTGTCGGTGGCGGTGCTGGATGAACAGGGCAGCCCCGGTGGGCAGATCTATCGCAATATCCGGCAGGCCGATGCGCGCAGCCGCCGCGTATTGGGCGATGACTATGGGGCGGGTGCGGCGCTGGTCGCGAAATTCCTCCAGTGCGGGGCCCGCTACCTGGCCAACGCGGCCATCTGGCAAGTGACGCCACAGCGGCAGGTGCATTACCTGATCGATGGCCGCGCCGAGATCCTGCACGGGCGTCATGTATTGATCGCCACCGGTGCGTTCGAACGGCCCATGCCCATTCCGGGCTGGACCTTGCCGGGCGTGATGACGGCCGGCGCCGGGCAGATCCTGCTCAAAAGCGCGGCGCTGGTGCCGCAAGGGCCGCTGGTGCTGGCCGGCTGCGGACCCTTGTTGTACCTGCTGGCGGTGCAATACTTGCGCGCCGCATCGCCATCGAAGCGCGTGGACACCAGTGGCCGGGGCGATCTGCGGCGTGCCTGGCGCAACGTCCCGGGCGCCTTGCGCGGCTGGCGTGACCTGCTCAAGGGCGGGCAATTGCTGGTCGAATTGAAACGCGCCGGGGTCAGGCATTTCCGCGAGGCCCGGGATCTGCAGATCGAAGGCACGGCGCAGGCCAGCGCCCTGAGTTTCGCCAGTGGCGGTCGGCGCCGGACCCTGCCGGCCTCGCTGATTCTGCTGCACCAAGGCGTGGTACCCAACACCCAGATCAGCTGGTCGCTGCGCCTCGAACATGACTGGAGCGAACAGCAACTGTGCTGGATCGCGCGTCGCGACAGCCAGGGTGAAACCAGTCTGCCGGGCATTTTCATCGCCGGTGACGGTGGCGCCATCGGCGGCGCGCAGGTGGCGCTGCTCGAAGGCCGCCTGGCCGGGCTGGCGATTGCTGCCAGCGCGGGCAAGATTGACGCGCTACAGCTGCAGGGACTCGCCGCGCCTTTCCGAAAGGCCTTGGTTCGCCAGCGCGCCGCGCGGCCACTGATTGATGCGTTATACCGCCCGCAACAGCAAAACCGCATTCCCGCCGACGAAGTCATTGGTCTGCCGCTGCGAAGAAGTCAGCGCCGGCGCGATCCGCCAACACGTCGCCCTCGGTTGCCTGGGGCCCAATCAGGCCAAGGCGTTCGGTCGCTGCGGCATGGGGCCCTGCCAGGGGCGCCTGTGTGGCTTGAGCGTCACCGAAATCATTGCCGAACAGCGCAACGTCCCGGCCGCCGAGGTCGGGTATTACCGCATTCGATCGCCACTCAAACCCATCACCCTTGCCCAATTATCCACTGAGACACCTCTCACCCAGGAGCCTGTATGAGCCTTATTCAACGCATCGAAAGCAATCCACGCCTGAGCCGCAGCGTCGTGCATAACGGCGTGGCCTGGCTCAGCGGCATCGTCGCCGCCGACTGCAGCCAGGACATCCGTGGCCAGACGCGCCAAGTGCTGCAACGGCTCGACGAACTGCTGGAAATCTCCGGCAGCGACAAAAGCCGACTGCTCAGCGTGCAGATCTGGATGAAAGACATGGCGGCCGATTTCGCCGGCATGAATGAAACCTGGAGCGCCTGGGTCGATGCCGGGCAGACGCCGGCACGGGCCACCGCGCAAGTGATGTTCGATGATCCGCAGATCCTGTTGGAGTTGATCGTCACCGCTGCCGTCTGAGGTCCCCGTAGCGCCGGGTGGATGCCTGGCGCTACGACGGAGCAGACGGCCGACAGAGCCGTCATCTCCCTGTTCACATTGCCGCTGCCATAACGGTCGCCTTCCTTTGCGGAGCGCCCGACATAAACAACATCGCACCTGGAGCCATGAATGAACGTAAAAAACACGCTATTGAAGGTTGGCCTGATCTCGCTTCTGGCGTTCGGCGCCCACCTGCACGCGGCGGAGCAACCGCTGCGCCTGGGCATCGAAGCGGCTTACCCGCCGTTCGCTTCGAAAACCCCGGATAACACCATCGTCGGCTTCGACTACGACATCGGCCAGGCACTGTGCGCCGAGATGAAAGTCCAGTGCGTGTGGCAGGAACAGGAGTTCGACGGGCTGATTCCCGCGCTCAAGGTGAAGAAAGTCGACGCGGTGATTTCGTCGATGTCCATGACCCCTGAACGGCTGAAATCGGTCGACTTCAGCAATCGCTACTACCGTATCCCGGCGCGCCTGGTGTTCAAGAAGGGCAGCGGCATCAGCGAGATTCCGGCCCAGCTCAAAGGCAAGCGGATCGGGGTGCAGCGCGCGACCAACTTCGATCGCTACGTCACCGAAAAATTTGCCCCGGCTGGTGCCGAAGTGGTGCGCTACGGCTCGCAGAATGAAATCTTCCTCGACCTGCTCGGCGGACGACTCGATGCGACCATGGCCAGTTCGGTGGTGATCGATGAAAGCCTGTTGAAGCGGCCGGAAGGGCAAGACTTCGAGTTTGTCGGCCCGAATTTCACCGAAGAGCAGTTCTTCGGTACCGGCATCGGCATTGCCGTGCGAAAGAACGATCCGCTGGCAGGGCGGTTCAACCAGGCGCTGGCGACCATTCGGGCCAACGGCACCTACGACACCATTCGCCAGAAGTATTTCGACTTCGATATCTACGGCGAGTAAGCAGCGGGGATTGTTCCGGCATGCAGGCTTGAGCAGGTGCTTTTGAGGGGTGGCTCGTGTGCAGGCCTCACCCCTCGATTCCGGCCGCAGGTTCGATCACCTGGGCGCTCTGGTTGCGCACGTTGCGATCGGCGCGGTCGACCTTGAACCACTCGAAGGCCGCGGTCGGCTCGCCCTGAAACAGCGCCATTTGCTCGGCGCGTTCCGTGGGAGTGGCGGGCTCCAGCCATTCCCGGGCCAATTGCGGCGATAAGGTCACTGGCCGCCGGTCATGGATGTCCACCATGCCGCCGGCGCTGTCGGCGGTGATGATGACGAAGCCGTCGTGTTCGCCCGGCCCGTGCTCGGCGCTGGGGTACTGGCCGAGCGCGCGCAGAGGATCGGCGCTCGGTCTCGGTGACGGATCAGGTAGGGCTGCTTCTTCGGTCCGCCTTCGTCGACCCATTCAAACCAGTTGTCGATGGCGATGATCGCCCGGCGCGGCCAGATCGCTTTGAAGAACGGACCATGGGCGACTTTCTCGACCCGGGCTGTTGATCGGCGCGGGCGCGGACCTTGGCCCAGTGCGGGCGCCAGCCCCAGCGCACCAGGTCGGCGCGTAAAAACTGGCCTTCCTGATGAAACAGCGCGAGCTGCGTGGTCGGCGCGGCGTTATAGCGCGCCAACGGCTGGTCGCCGGCGTAGTTGATCAGGGCGTTGGGAATGGCGAGCGCCGCGACGAAATCGTGAATGCCCCGATACTGGGATAGCGTCCGCACATGGTGGGTTCTCCGGCTGTGTCTTCAGCGTAGCCCAGCGGCCAGAGACTTCGAGGCGCGACGATCAGGCGGCACGTCATGCAGGGAAATCCGTGAAGTCTCCGGCAACGCCAAACCACCGGCCAGCGCGAGCAACGCGACTGCCATCAGATAAAACGCCGGCGACAGGTTGCTGCCGGTGGTGCTGATCAGCCACGTCGCCACCAGCGGCGCGGTACCGCCGAACAGGGTGTAGGCCATGTTGTAGGTGATCGCCGACGCGGTATAGCGAGTACGGGTGGGGAAGGTTTCCGAGAGCAGGGCCGCGGTGACCACGCCACACAACACCGCGCCGATCGCCAACAGCATGACGCCGACGATGGAGGCGGCGAACGAGCCGGAACTGGCCATCAGGAACGAGGGGTACACCGCCACGATCAACAGCGCGCAAGCGCTCATCACCGTGACCCGCCGCCCGACCCGGTCCGAATACAGCCCGGCCAGCGGGCAGATCGCCGCGGCGAAGATCAAGGCGATCAGCGACACCAGCAACGCCGTGGCGCGACTCAGCCCGCCCGCGACTTGCAGGTAGGTCGCAAAGTAGGTGGTGAACATATAGAACGACAGTGCCGTCAGCGACACGAAGGCACCCAGGCAGCAGATCGCGGCGCCATGGTTGCGCAAGGTCTCCTTGAGCGGGGAATGCGCCACCGCATGCTCCTCGGTCACCGCCTGGAAAGCCGGGGTTTCATCCAGCTTCCAGCGCAGGTAAAGACCTACCAGCCCGAGCGGCGCGGCAATCAGAAACGGCAGGCGCCAGCCCCAGCTGCCCATCGCTTCGGCCGATAATGACGCCTCGAGCGCGTAGGCCACCACGGCGGCCGCGGCGAAGGCGGAAAAGGTCGAAACCGGAATGAAGCTGCCATACCAGGCCCTTTTATCGTTGGGTGCATGCTCCATCAGGTAGGCACACGCACCAGCGTATTCGCCCCCGGCGGAAAAGCCCTGGGCGCAACGGATGACGGTCAGCAGAATCGGCGCCATGACCCCGATAGCGGCATAAGCGGGCAACAACCCGATCAAGGTCGTCGCACCCGCCATCAGCAGGATGGTCATGGCCAGGGTGCGCTTGCGGCCAATCCGGTCACCGAGCATGCCGAAGAAAATCCCGCCCAGGGGCCGGAAGGCAAAGGCCACGGCGAACACCGCGAAGGTTTTGAGCAAGGCGACGCTGGCATCGCCGCTGGGGAAAAATTGCTGGGCGATGGTGGTCGCCAGAAAACCGTAGACGGCGAAGTCGAACCACTCGACGAAATTGCCGATGGCGGCAGCGACAATGACTTTTCTCAGCGTTTGCGGGCTGACCTGAGCTGCGCTTGTCATGCTGAACCCTCGACATTCCATTAGTAGGCTTTTGATTATCGGGGCATCGACTGGAACGGCTCACTTCAAAAGTGTCATCCGCGTAGTCATGACCGACTCATGGCGATTGAGGTACGCATGATTCGTGCCTAATGGAGTCTCGATTGCACGGTCGACTTCGTGTCCTCGCAGGGGCTACTAGGCGGTCGCGGCGTGACGATAGGCCGTCCTGGACGCATGGTGCGCGGTGCGTACCAGCAACAGCACAGCGCCAATCACCGGCAGGCTCACCAGCATCAGTGCATAACGCAACGATTCCTGGCCAAACAGCGGCAACAGCATGTCGCTGAACAACCCGGTGATCAGTGGCCCGATGCCGACCCCGAGCAGGGTACTGACGATGGTCTGCAGGGCCATGGCGGTGCCGCGCCGATTGGCCGGCACCAGTTGGGTGACGAGATTGTAGGACGGGGCGATCCACCAGACGGCAAAGAAGGAATAGAGCGCGGCCCAGAGCATGGCGGTTGGAACAGGTACATCGCCCAAGCGCACCAGCAGGGCATCGGACCAGAGCAGATAAGGGGTCAGCGCGGCGAGGGCCGCCACATGGCCCAACACGGGAATGGAAATCTGCCAGTGGGGGTGGCGGCGGCACAGGCGGTCACTCAACCAGCCACTGAAGAGGCCACCGATCCCGGCCGAGATACCGCAGATCACCCCGACCAGCAGCCCGGCGTGTTGCAGTGACAGGCCGTGGGAGCGCACCAGGAAACTGGTGTTCCACATGCCGATGGCGTAGGAGCTGAGCGTGACCAGGCCGCCCGCGAGGATCAGGCACCGGTAGGCCGGCAACGCCCACAGTTTGCGGGCTTCGGCACCCATGCCGAGCAGTGGCGAGGGCGAGTGGGCGTGGGGCGCGAGGTCCCAACGGCCACGCTGCGGCACGCGCACGAAAAAGGTCAGGACCGCGCAAGACACCAGGGCGGGCATTCCAATGGCGATAAACCCGCTGCGCCAGCCATAGTGTTCCACCACCCAGGCCCCGAGACTCAAGCCGATGATCGAGGAAAACGTCGGTGCCGCAGTAAAACAACTGATTGCGAACGAGCGTCGTTGCGGGGGATACAGGTCCGCGATCAACGACAGCGAGGCCGAGGTCGTCGGCGATTCACTGACCGCCACCAGCATGCGCGCGACGGCCAGCGCAAGGAAGCTGCCGGCCAGTCCGCAGGCCATTGTCGCCACGGCCCAGAGCAGGCACGACATGGCCAGCAGGCGGGTGCGCGGCATGCGGTCCACCAGCCTTCCCGCCGGGAGGCCGAGGAGGGCGTACACCGCCGCGAACGCCAGGCCGGAGATCAACCCGATGGCGGTATCGCTGACCCCGAATTCGGCTTTGATCGGTTCGATCATCACCGCGAGTATCTGTCGTCCGACGAAGTTGTCGGCAAACACCATGGCCAGCAGCATCAGCAAACCGTGGCTCCCCCCAACCAACCCTGGCCGGGGGCAGCATGCCCGAGGCCACGTTCATCGCGGTGCCCAGAGATCCGGCAAGCCGGGATCACTCACGACAATCAGGCGCTTGAGCAATACCTTCAAGGCTTGTGCATCGGCGGCGCCGAGCTTGGCCGAGAGGTCCTCTTCCACTGCCTTGGCCAGCGCCAACTGATGCAACGAAACCTCGCGGCCCTGGGCGGTGAGGACGAAACGCAGTGACTCTGCCGAGCCCTCGAACGCCACCAGGCGCTGGTTTTCGAGAAAACGCATGCTGGCCAGCGTGACTTCACGCCCGGTGTAGTTGACGAAGGTATTGATTTCCTCGAGGTTCAGGTTGTCGCGGATGCACAAGATCGACAGGATAAAAAACGCCTGTTCGTCCAGGTGCTGATTACTCAGCATCTGCCGCAGGGCATTGAGGACCTGGTAGTGTCCGCGCCCCAACAGGTAACCGAGCAGGTCCTCGGTGTAACTGCATTCGGGGGGCGGCGGCGTGGTGGCCAGGCGCAGTTCGCTGCGTGGCTTGCGGGTCGCCAATGCATATTGGCCACTCTGGAACGCCAGCGGCGCGCGGTCGCTGTGATCGAAGGCGAGGACTTCACCGACAAAAATCACGTGGTCGCCGCCTTCATACTGGAAGGCGGTGCGGCATTGAAAACGTGCCGTGCAGTCTTGCAGCAGCGGCGCCCCGCTGACGCCATGGTCCAGCTTGATTTCAGAAAACTTGTCCTCGCCCTGGGTGGCGAAACGTCCCGACAGTGCTTCCTGTTCGGTGGACAACACGTGGACGTTCCAGTGTTTGCCGCTGGTGAAGACTGGCAAGCTGCGGGCCTGCTTGGACAGGCTCCAGAGCACCATCGGCGGATTGAGCGACACCGAGTTGAAACTGTTGGCCGTGATACCCACGGGTGAGCCGTCTTCGGTCTGGGTGGTGATGATGGTGACCCCGGTGGTAAAGGTGCCGAGTGCGGCACGAAAAGCCTGGGGATCGAAACTGACGTTTTGCATTGCCATGACTGGCCTCATGGGGTGGGATTTTCGTAGGGCCAGTATTGGTCGCATCACGGGGTTCAACATCGTCTCAACGGACTAACAGATTTGCTCGCTACTCGTCCGATCGGACGAGGCGTCGCGCGGGGTGTACGGCTAGGGTGGCGGCAAGCGCATCGGGCGCTTCCCGGCCATTGGGCCAGTACCAGCAAGGGGACACGAATGAGTTCAGTCATATCATCCGTCCAAGGACTCACCAGTCTGTTATCCCGGCAAAAAAGCGCATTCGCCAGCGCCGGTGCGGTGAGCGCCGACACCCGCCGACGCCGACTCCAGCAAGTCATCGATCTGTTGGTGCGCCACCATGGCGTGTTGACCGAGGCGATCGACCTGGATTTCGGCGGTCGGCCTGCCGGTTTCTCGTTGATGAATGACGTGCTGGGCGCCCTGGCCTCGCTCAAATATGCGCGCGACCATCTGCAGGACTGGATGCAGGATGATCCACGTGCGCCTTTTGCGCCCTACGATCAGCTCGGCGCCAAGGCGTGGGTGATGCACCAGCCCAAGGGCACGGTGGGCATTCTCGGTACCTGGAACGCGCCTTTGTTTACCCTGTTCAGCCCCTTGGCCTCGGTGCTGGCCGCGGGCAACCGGGCCATCCTCAAGCCGTCGGACGTGGTTCCACGGACGGCCGAGTTGGTGGCGCAGCTGTTCGCGGAACACCTCGACCCGCTGGAGATCGGCGTCGTCACCGGCGACGTGGAGCTGGCCGAAGCCTTCAGCGCCCAACCGTTTGACCACCTGGTGTACACCGGCAGTACCGCGACGGGGCGGCTGGTCATGCGCAACGCCGCACTGAACCTGGTGCCGGTGACGCTGGAGCTGGGCGGCAAGTCGCCGGTCATCGTCTCCGCCAGCGCCGACCTGAAAAAAGCCGCCTTCAGCATCGCCGTAGGGAAAGCCTGCAATGGCGGGCAAATCTGCATCAGTCCGGATCTGGTGTACGTGCCCAAGGCGCTGCTGGAACCCTTCCTTGAAGCCCTGCGCGCCACTTACAGCGAACTCAATCCTGCGGTGGCCGGCAACCCGGACGTGGTGGCGGTGGTCAACCAGCGGCACCTGGACCGGGTCGAAGGTTACGTGCTGGACGCCCAAGCCCGCGGCGCACGTGTCGAGTGCCTGCCCGAACCCCTGGCGCCGAATGCCGAGGACCGGCGCCGGCCCCTGCGCGTGGTGGTCGACCCGGCGCCGGACAGCGTGATCATGGTTGAAGAAATTTTCGGTCCCGCCATGGTCGTGCTCACCTATGAACACCTCGATCAGGTCATTGACGACATCAATGGTCGTCCCCGCCCGCTGGCGCTGTATTACTTCGGCAAAGACCCCGAGCAGCAGCGCTATGTGCTGGAGCGCACCGTGTCCGGCGGGGTGACCGTCAACGATGTGATGATGCACGCGGCGATGCACGATGCGCCGTTTGGCGGAGTCGGCGCCTCGGGCATGGGCCATTACCATGGTCACGAAGGATTTCTCGAGTTCAGCCACCAGCGCACGGTGTTCAAGGCGCCGGAGCATGACCCGCGTCGCGAGTGGGGGCTCTTGCCGCCGTATGGCGAACACTTTCTGGCGGCCATGCTGGCCAACGTGACCGCATAACAATAATCGACAGGGCGCGACAATCGCTATGAAAACCAACGAACACCAACCGATGACTGCCTCGACAACCACCTTGACCAACGAGCCGCCGGCCGGCTGGCCGCGGCGCAGTGTGCTCAAGGCGGCGCCCTGGTCGCGGGGATCGGCTTGCTGGGACGTTTTGCCGATGCCCGTGCGGCGGGTCTATCGGCCAGTGACTACCAGGGGCTGGACGCCTGGGCCATGGGTCAGGCCATTCGCAGCGGCGAGCTGCAGCCCGAAGACCTGCTGGCGGCGGCGCTGGCTTCGCTGCCAGGCGGTGAATCCCAGGGTCAAGGCCGTGAACATGCTGCACGAGGCCTATGCCCGCACACTGTTAGCCCAGCGCCGTGCCGCCGGTACTCAAGCCCAAGGGGGGGCTGGCCGGCGTGCCGGTGTTGATCAAAGACCTCAATACCTACCTGGAAGGCACCTCGACCAGCAATGGTTGCCGGCTGTTCAAGGACGCCCCGCCAGCGGCCCGGACCAGCACCCTGATCAGCCGTTACGAGCAAGCTGGCGCCGTGCCCTTCGGCAAGACGACCTGTCCCGAGTTCGGCTTG